>DATCUA010000235.1:0-6278 GCA_036567645.1 Rectinemataceae bacterium
GAGAAGGGAGCGATACATGAAAAAAGCGATGGCGATTTTCTTCTGCGTTTTTCTGGCTATGGCCGCTTTCGCACAGGCTCCAGCGGCGGAAACCCGGGTATTGGTGGATCTGAGCGCGGGCACGGCCGCTGTGTATGGCGCTCAACCTGTGACGATAGGCTCGGATACCATGCTTGCCGAGGGGATTTCGGCACGCAAAACCGCCTATGGTTTTTCGCTGGAGGCATCGGGAGCGGCGAAAGTAGCATGGGAGCTCAAGGGAAGCCTAGAGGGCACGTTGAACATTTCGAGTGACAGCGATACAACAATCGTGCTGAACGGAGCCAGGATAGAAGCCGCCGAGGGACCTGCCCTGAATATCAAAACCAAAAAAAGGACGACCATCGAGCTCGCTTCCGAATCGGCCAACGTTTTTGCCGATACGGCGAAGAGGATTAAGGAGTTGGACGAGAAAGCCGCGCTCAGCTCGAAAGGAACCATAGAGATATGCGGCGACGGAAGCCTCGAAATCGATGCCCATTACAAGAACGGTATCTATACCAAGGAATACATACGCATCTACTCGGGAACCATTCGTGTATCGGTCACGGCTCGCGACGGCATCCGGGCGGACAAAGGTTTCATCCTCGACGGTGGAGATCTGAGCATACTGGGAACCGGGGCAGGGATAGACGAGGAAAGCAAGGGCATCAAGGTGGACGGCGTCGAGGGGGATCCCGCGTCGGGCGGGATCGTCATCAACGGTGGAACGCTCACGATACGAACCGTGGGCAAGGGCATAACTGCGGCCTGGGAAGCGGAGGAAGATGCCAAGACCCCCGACGTGGCCGACGATCCCGATCCGGACGTGACGATCAGGGGCGGCACGATCGAGGTGACGACGACGGGCAAGCCCTACGAAAGAAAAGACGAGAAGGGCAACACAGTGAGCTGTAGCCCCGAGGGCATAGAAGCAAAATCCGACCTCGTCATAACTGGCGGGGATCTCGAGATACGCACAGCCGACGACTGCCTCAACGCCGGCGATTCGATTCGGATTTCGGGAGGGAAGATCCTCGCCGTCTCGAGCGCCAACGACGCCATAGACTCAAACGGCACCCTGAGCATATCGGGCGGGTACATCGTCGCCGTGGGCTCGGGCGGGCCAGAAGGCGCTTTCGACTGCGACGCCAACGAGTTCTCGGTAACGGGCGGTACCATGCTCGGCTTCGGCGGGACGACGAGCGGTCCGACGACATCGGCTTCCACGCAGAACATCCTCATAGCCGGGGGCTTCCCCACGGGAAGCGAGGTCAGCGTACGCGACCCATCGGGCAAGACCCTGATCGCCTTCTCCTCGCCTGTCTTCCTTCCGACGACGATATTTTCCACACCCGGTCTGACTATCGGGACTGAGTACACGATCTGGGTCGATGGAGTCCCGTCGGCCACATTCACTCCGACAGGAACCATCACGCAGATTGGCGGCATGATCTTCGGGCCTGGTCCCGGACCCGGCCCCGGCGGATTCGGGGGCCAGCCCCCCGAGGGAGCCTTCCCGCCCCCCGAAGGTATGGGGCCGCCGCCTGAGGGATGGACTCCGCCTACGGCATCGAAGCCCTAGGCGCGATTCCAGCGCCCGAGTATCTCGTCCATCTCCTGGTCCATCGCCTCGTTGGGCCTTTTCTGCTCGGGGTGGGCGTCGAACCAGGCAAGGGAGCGGCGGATGCCCTCCTCGAAGCTCACCCTGGGCTTGAACTCGGGCACGAAGCGCCTGATCTTTGCATTGTCGAAGATGACGGAGACGGCCTTGTCGCCCAGGAGCCCGGCGCCGCGCTCGGGGAGGAGGGAAGCGATATAGTCCGAGGGCACGTGGACGAGCTTCGGTTCCAGGCCCAGGGCCGCCCCGATGATCCTGTGGATGGCGTCCCATGTGAGGTGCTCGTCCGAGGTGATGTGGAATACCTCCCCGAGCGCGGCGCTGGAGCCCAGAAGGCCCGCCAGGCCCACGGCGAAGTCCGTGGAGTGGGTGAGGGTCCAGATGGACTGGCCGTCCCCCGGCACGACTATGGGTTTCCCCTCCTTCATCCTCCAGGCCAAGCCGTATCCCGCCGAGCCGAAACAGCCAGGTATCCAGCCGTCGTCGTATGTGTGCGAAGGGCGCACGATGGTGTAGGGAAGGCCGGCGGGCCCGGCTTTTTCGCGAAGCAGGGACTCGCAGGCGGCTTTGAGGCGGGAATATTCCCAGAAGGGGTTTTCGAGGGGAGTCTCCTCGGTGATCACTGGAGTCAGCGATGGCTTCTTGTAGGCCGAGGCCGTCGAAATGAATACATACTGCCTCGTCCTGCCCGCGAAGATCCTGAGATCCGTTTCCACCTGCTCTGGCTTGAAGGCGAGGAACTGGACCACGGCGTCGAACTCCAGCCCGCCCAAGGCCGCTCGGACGGCCGCCTCGTCCCGAATGTCGGCGCGCAGGGTCTTTACGCCTCTGGGCGTCTCGGCCGCCTTGCTTCCCCTGTTGATGTGGTAGACCTCGATTCCCCGCCTCAGGGCTTCCGCCGTGCAGGCCGTGGAGAGGTTGCCGGTTCCTCCCGTGAAGAGTACGCGCATGGATCCCTCCAAGAGTCCTATTGACACCTGACGTCTTACAACGTAAGATTAGCGGCAAGACCCAGTATTCGTCAAGGACACTACAGCGAGGAGATCCGATGTTCGATTTCAACCCCGGCGAAATTGCCGAAAAAAAGAGGAGGCTGCGTTCCCTTTTGGATGCGAAGGGACTGTCGGCCATATACCTGAAGAAGAGCGCCAATTTCGCCTGGGCCACGGCTGGGGGATACTCCATCGTCGGTCTCGGCATGGAGGCGGGGATAGCCGGCCTTCTGTTCACCCGGGACAAGGAGTACCTCGTATGCAACACCATCGAGGCTCCCCGCCTTGTGGACGAGGAAGGCATAGCGAAGCAGGGCTACGAGATCATCTCCTTCCCCTGGTATGAGGACAGGGAAGCCGCCCTGGTAGCCGAGCTCTCCGGAGGGAGCTTCGGGGCCGACATGGTATTCCCCGGCGGCCAGGATATTTCTGCCGCTTTGAATCCATTGCGCTATTCACTCACGCCTTGGGAGGTCGAGCGGCTCAAGGCCCAGGCTCTCGACACGGCGAGGATAGCCGAGGAAACCGCGTTGACGATCCGCCCCGGGGACGAGGAGAGGGCGGTCGTGGGCAGGTTGTCTGAACGGCTGTGGGCGGCCGGCATGGACTTCATCGTCGCTTTCTGCGCCGCCGACGATCGCATAGGGCTGTACCGCCATCCCGTGGCAACGGACAGGAAGATAGAGAAGAGGGCGATGATAAGCGTCAACTCGCGCAGGCGGGGGCTCATCGTATCACTCACCCGCTTCGTCCAGTTCGGAAAGCTGCCTGCACGCCTGGCCAAGCTCTACGAGGACACGGTCTATGTCGATTCGGCCATGATGGCGGCTACCCGGCCGGGTCGCCCGGCTTCAGAGGTTTTCGCGGCCGCGCTCGAGGCCTACGCCGCCAGAGGCTACCCAGAGGAATACAAGCTCCACCACCAGGGCGGCTCCATTGGCTATTTCGGAAGGGACTACAAGGTGACCTCGGCTACCAAGGATATCATCCAGGAGAATCAGGCATTCACCTGGAACCCGTCGATCACGGGCATGAAGAGCGAGGATACGATCCTTGCGACGGTTTCGGGGCCCATGGTTCTCTCCACGCCTGTCATCTTCCCCGAATACAAAGCCAATTTCGGGCCCTACGCATTTTCGAGGCCTGGTATAATGGAGCTCTAGGAAATAGCGTGAGTTGTGGAGGAGGTCGATCCTCCTCCTGCAGATAGAGAATCAGGAGGCACAGCATGCAGACAAGACGGATGGGAGCGGCGTTCGCGCTCGTGTTCGCCCTCCTCGCCGCGGGCCTGGGAGCCCAGGTGAAGGGGAAGTTTCCGGAGCGGGAAATCGAGATCATGGTCCCATGGGCGGCTGGCGGGGCTACCGATGTCATGGTGCGGATTTTCCAGCCAGTGATCCAGAAATACCTGGGAGTCCCCATCCTCATCACCAACAAGCCGGGCGGGGCCGCGGTTCCCGGTTACGTGGAGGCCATGACCAAGAAGAACGACGGCCATTACCTGGTAGCCTGGGCTACGCCTTCCATAACGGTCACCCACATGCAGACCACGCCCTACAACGCTTCGACCTTCGATCCGATCATCGATGTCGTCATGGCTCCGGTGTGGTTCCTTGCTCCCGCCAACTCTCCCTACAACACCCTCAAAGATCTGGTCGAGGACGCTAAAAAGCGCCCGGGCAAGATAAATCTGGGCAACGCGGGCGCGGGCGGCGGCACCCACATGATAGCCCTGGCCTTCGAATCCGCCGTCGGGGTCAAGTTCAACCACGTTCCGCATGCGGGCGGAGGCCCGGCGGTTACGGCGGCCGTGGCCGGCCAGGTGGATGTGATAACCTGCGGGCCGCCCGAAGGGGTGCCCCAGCTCGCCGCGGGCCAGCTGAAATGCCTCGGAGTATTTTCGGAGAAGCGGCTCGAGGAGTTCCCCAAGTATCCCACGGCGATTGAGCTGGGCTATGATTTCGCCATGGGCCAGTGGAGGGGACTCGCGGCTCCCAAGGGCACGGATCCCGCGAGGATCAAGATCCTCCACGACGCGTTCAAAGCCGCCATGGCGGATCCCGAATTCGTAAAGCTGGCCGCCCAGTCCGGCCTTCTCCTGGATTACCGCAACACCGAGGATTTCAAGGCGCTCATCCAGAAGGAAGACGCCTATTACGAGAAAGTGGTCAAAGAGAACAAGCTGGGGACGAAGTACAAATGAGGCGAAGCGGGGGGGCCGCGCGCTCCCCCGCGTCCTGCCGCGGCGGGCTTTCGTGACAGCCCCATCTACTGGGTGGCGGAACCAGGCTGAATGCTAGGATGTATGGAGGGATGGTCGCATGGGCAGGATAGACATCGTCTGCGGACTGATAACGGCCGCGGTATCGGTCTTGTTCTATGTCGGGACTCTTTCTTTTCCCGACATGAACATAGGCATAAACCCGAAAGCCTATCCCATGGTGGTGATAGTCGCCCTGTTCGGGTTTTCGGTCCTCCTCATAGTCCAAGGCGCCATGAAATCGCGGAAGGAGGCGATCAACGCGGATACGCACTCCTTAAAGGCCGCGGCCAGGACCTTGCCTCGCGGCAAGACAGCCTGGTTTCTCCTGGCCCTGGCGGCCGCCATGTTCGCCTACGTCTTTCTCCTGGAGCCTCTGGGATTCATCCTCGTCACTCCGCCACTCATCGCCCTCGCCATGGTCTTCTTCGGGGAACGCAAGCCCATCAAGATAATCCTCGTGTCAGCCATCTCGGCCGCGGTTCTCTACTTCGTTTTCAGGGGCTTGTTCCGGGTTCCCCTGCCCCGATCCTTCCTGTGGTGAGAGGAGAAGCGAAATGACGGGAATTCTTGAATCGCTCGCCTATGTTTTCACGCATCTCCATTTCCTCATCATCGGCGTGGCTGGGGGGATAATCGTCGGAGCCATACCGGGACTTTCCGGCTCCACCGGCATCATACTCATGCTCCCCTTCCTCATCTACATCGATCCCACGGCCGCCCTCATCATGATGAGCGGGCTGTTCTGCGGCTCCATGTTCGGCGGCTCCATAGCGGCCATCCTGATTTCCACGCCAGGCACTCCGTCGGCGGCGGCTACGGTATTGGATGGGTATCCCCTCACGAAGAGAGGCCAGTCGGGCAAGGCTTTGGGCGTCGCCCTCGTGGCGTCCACGGCAGGGGGCATATTCTCGGCGTTCTGCCTCATGTTCCTGGCTCCGGAGCTGGCAAAGATCGCCCTCAAGTTCGGCCCCTCCGAGTATTTCTCCCTGATGATCTTCGGGCTCACCATCATGGCGAGCGTTTCTTCGAATTCGCTGACCAAGGGACTCCTGTCGGGATTCTTCGGCCTCCTTTTGTCCATGGTGGGATTGAACCCCACCTTGGGCACCGAACGCTTCACCTTCGGCATCACGCGGCTCCTCACGGGCTTTTCCATGATGCCCGTCCTCATAGGCCTTTTCGCCATATCCGAAGTCCTGTCGCAACTGGAGCTTTTCAACGAAGGCAAGATTCCCCGGGCTTCCGGAAAGTACGAGATCGGGGAAATCATGCCCCGGGGCAGGGAGTTGAAGGGACTCTGGAAGGTTATCCTCGGCTCGTCCCTGCTCGGCACGATCATAGGGATAATCCCCGCCACGGGCGGAGCCATAGCTTCTTTCATGGC
>DATCUA010000236.1:0-8022 GCA_036567645.1 Rectinemataceae bacterium
CAGGCCCGGCAATCCCCGGGGCACCCGCTCCGGAATCGCCCGGCACGGGCGAACAGCAGACATCGTCCGAAAGCTCGGTGTCGTGGAGGACGCGGAGCGCCTTGCCTCCGTAGAGCTCGATGGGATCGCCCTGGATGGGGCCGGAGGCGTGGCGCCTGACGGTGCCGGCGGCGCGTTCGCCCACGCATAAGACGACGTCGGTGAGGGCGGAGACGAAGGCCGTGTCGTGGGTGGCGATGAGGATGGTGGTCCTGCCTTTCAGTCCTCCTAGGACGTCGAAGAGGCGCCGCTCGGATTCGGAATCCATGTTGGCCGTGGGCTCGTCGAGGATGAGAAGCTCGGGGTTCGAAGCCAGCGCCCGCGCCACGAGGACACGGCGCCTCTGGCCCCCGGACAGGGCCGGATAGGGCCGATCCTTGAGATCGGCCACTCCGGTTAGTTCGAGGGCTTCGTCGAGGTCGGGGCAGGCCGAGCCGATGCAAGAGCGCGAAAGACCGTCGAGCCTTCCCATCCTCACCACATCCGCCACCGAGATTGGAAAGGCCGGATCGTAGCTCATGCCCTGGGGAACGTAGCCTACCCCCACTCTCGCCTGGCCGGGAGGGAAACCGAGGACTTCTATCCTTCCTTTCTGGGGCTTGGCCAATCCCATGATCAGCCTGAGGATGGTTGTCTTGCCCGAGCCGTTGGCCCCTACCAAGACGACGAACTCTCCCCTATGTATGTGGAAGGACGCCTTGTCCAGAACCCTGGCTTCCTTGTGGGAAAAGGATACATCGGAAAAGCTGACCGCTACCTTCCCTCCAGCGGAAAGATGGGCGGCTGAGGAACGCTGGATCATTTTCCGCCCTTCAGGGCATCGCCCATGAGCCTGATGTTCTCGAGCCAGTTTTCCGCGAGCGGATCGACCTCCACAACCTTGCCGCCGATCGCGGCGGCGACGGTCTTGGCAGCCGCGGATGGAAACTGCTTCTGCACGAAGATAGTCCTGGCACCCTCGGCCTTGGCGCTCTTTATGAGCTCGGCGAGAACGCGCTGCGTAGGCTCCTTGCCGCCTGCCTCTACGGCTTCCTGGACCAAGCCGAATTCGTCCAGAAAATAACCGAAAGAAGGATGGAAAACGAAGACTTTCTCGCCCCTGCGGGAGGCGAGTTCGGCTTTGAGGGCCTCGAAGACGCGATCTATCTCGTCGCGGAAGGCGGCATGCCTGGAAGCGAAGGCCGAAGCCTGGGTAGGAACGAGGGCCTGGAGGCTCGGAAGGATGACTCCGAGCTGGGCCTTCACCGCCTCCCGGCCGAGCCAGATATGCTGATCCCGGCCTCCGGGGGCATCGCCGCCGCCTGCTGCGCCGCTACCGCCGGGAGACTCGTCCCCGGCTTCGTCGTGATGATGCTCCTCGAGGGATCGGAAGGCGACCTTGGCGCTCGTGTCCACGATCCGCAGAGCAGGATAGAGCTTGGCGATCTTGGGCTTGAGAGCTTTTTCGAAATCGACGCCGAGGCTGAACCAAATCTTCGCTTTTGAAAGCTCGGCCATCTGCCGTGGGCTTGGCTCGAAGCTGTGCGGGGAGGCCCCAGGGCCGACGAGGACGAGGATAGCCACGGAGTCGCCGGCGATACGCCGAACGAACTCGGCCTGGGGCAGGATGGAAACCGCTACCAGGGGTTTGGCCGAGGCTGCGGCTATGCTCGCAAGCGCGAACGCAAGGGCGAGAGCGAGCTTACACGGGGGCGCCGCCCGAAATGGGGACATGGGGTGTGCACCAGCGCGGCCTGTGTTGCGAATCATTCGCAAAATGTACTCGAATCTTCGATGCGAGGCAAGGAAGAGGGTCAGCGGAGCCGCTCGATGAGCTTGCCGAGGGCGAGGATGAAGAGGAATGCCGCGGCGAAGGCGATCAGGGTGCCGAGCCAGGGACCGACGAGAGGGAGGACGAGGCCTGCCACGGCCGCGTAGACGACGATGTTGGAGGAGGAGATGACGAGTATCCTGCCCGTGGCCTGGGCGAAGTCGGCGCCCTGGCTCAGGCTGAGAATGACCAGCGTGGAGGTGAGGACGGCGGGGAAGGTGGCGAAGATCCCCGTCATGTAGGGAGGGGCTACCTGGGCTATGGTCACAGAGCCCGCGACGACGCAACCCGCGAAGAAGGCGCGCAGTCCGAGGATGCGCCAGGAAAAGCTCACCGGCTTTTTCTGCGGATTGCGGCGGGGAAGGCGGGCCGAAACGAGGAGGAAGAGGGCTGCGGCGCCGGCGAGGTATATGGCGGCAGCCAGCCAGAACCCCATGGGAGGAAGGAGCCCGATGGCCAGAGCGGCGGAGGCGGCCCAGGCGATGAGCCCTAGAGCGAGCGCTTTCCAGACGCCGCGGGGAAGGACGAAGATATAGACGACCAGGAAGATGGTGTCTATGAGCATGCCCATGGGGACGCCGGCCGTGAGGGCAGAGGCGTATCCGGGGCCTCGAGTGAGGGATACGAAGAGAAGGGAGATGAGGATGTTGGAGGGGAGGTTGGTGATGAGGCCGGCCTTGCGTACGCCGAGGCGTTCGCCGATGAGGGTGGCTCCGCTGATCCAGAATCCGGCGACGATAAAGGATAGGCCGATGCGTATAACGATGTCCGGCATGCTCTCTCCGTCAAAAAAGGCAACGCTGCGCCGGAACCGAGCCGGTGGCTTGGAGCCGGATTGGGATACACGCCTGAGCTTCTCCCATCGCGGGCGTTTCGATTGGACGAGTATAGCCCACGAGGCACCGGGAAGCCAGCGCGCAGGAAGGCGAACGGAAAGGCGAACGGCGAGGCGGGCTTCTTACCTTCGGTCGAAGGCGCACCGGCATGGCGCCCGGCCCTGCCGTCGGGATCGTCCTGCGAGAAGGCCCGTGGTAGAATCTGGATCGATCGGGCGCGACTTCGCGCCGGAAGGAGACACCGCATGGATACTATTCGCTGGGGGATACTTTCGGTATCCAACCACTACAGAATGAGGGTGCATCAGCAGCTCGAGGATTCGGCCATGTGCGAACCTTTGGCCATAGCCTCGCGCGATGCGGGAAAGGCCGAGGCCGAGGCCGCGAGGCTTGGCATACCGAAGGCCTACGGCTCTTACGAAGGACTCCTCGCGGATCCGGAGATCGACGCCGTCTACATACCCCTGCCCAACCATCTCCACGCCGAATGGGTGAAGAAGTCGGCCGAGGCGGGAAAGCACGTGCTATGCGAAAAGCCGTTCGCGATGGACGCCCAGGAGGCCAGGCAAGCCATAGGGTACGCGCGATCCAAGGGCGTCCGCGTCATGGAAGCCTTCATGTACCGCTTCCACCCGCAGTGGACGCGCGCCAAGCAGATCGTAGAATCGGGAGAAATCGGAAAAGTCGTCTTCGTTCAAGCGCATTTCGCCTTCAACAACAAGGATCCGAAGAACATCCGGAACATGAAGGAAGCCGGAGGCGGCGCAATCATGGACATCGGCTGCTATGCAGTTTCCAGCGCGCGCTTCATGATTGGGGGGGAACCCAAACGCGCGATCTGCCTGGTCAATCGCGACCCGGAATTGGGCATAGACATGCTCAGCTCCGGCATTCTCGATTTCGGAGGGGCGCATGCGCAGTTCTCGGTATCGACGCAAGCTTTCGCCGCTCAGAGGATCGAGGTGGTGGGCAGCTCGGGCAAGCTGTCGATGCAGATTCCCTTCAACATGTATTCCGATGTTCCCGCCGAGCTTTCGGTGACGACGAGCGTGAGCGCCAGGACCGTCCAATGCGGTCCAGCCGGCCAGTACAGACGCATGTTCGAAGCGTATTCCGCTTCCTTGCTCGCGGGCAGGCCGGAGCCGACGCCGGCTGAGGACGCGATAGCGAACATGGAAGCGCTGGACGCCCTGTTCAGGTCTGAGCGGAGCGGGGGCTGGGAAAAGGTCGGAGGCTGAGCCAGGCCGGGCTTGGCTTGGAGCGCCCTGACTCTAAGCCGCTCGAGGGTCACGACATATAGGAATACGCCCTCCTGCGCCGCCAGGCGCCGGGGCTCAGGCCTTCGGCGGATCGGAATGCGATATTGAACCTCGGAAGCGAACCGAAGCCGCAGTCTTCCGCGATGCGCTCGACGGTGAAGTCCGTATCGAGGAGGAGCCGCCGCGCCCTCGCCAGCCGGACGCGAAGGATTTCCTCGTGGAGGCTGCGGCCGAGAGAGGCGCGGAATCGCTTTTCGAGGGAGCGGCGGGAGCAGGGCAGAACGGCGAGGAGATCGGGCACGCCAATGCCTTCGTGGGCCCTCGCGCGGATGAGAGTGACGGCAGCGGCGACGAGGGAGTCGGGGCATACGAAAATTCGAGTAGATTCCCTCTCCATGACATCCTTGGGCGGGACCGCGATGCGAGAAGAAGCAGGGGACCCTCCGCCGGCCAGGATGGCGTCGAGGGCTTGGGCGGCTCTGTAGCCGATGGTTTCGCAGTCGAGGCGTATGCTCGACAGGGAGGGGCTGGCCAGTTCGCAGAGGATGTCCTCGTCATCGACGCCCAGGATCGCGAGCGAATCGGGCACGGCGATGCCAGCCTCTCTCGCCAGTTCGGTGGCTCGTAGTCCGGCCGTATCGTTGCAGGCGAAGATAGCCGCCGGCTTGGGCAAGGCCTGGAGGAAATCCTTGAGCCTGCCTACATCGTAGTTGACCCGGCCGCTATCGGCCTTGCTGCCGCCAGAGTCTTCCCACCAGGCGAGGGGCCGCTCGAAAACGGGCAGCTTCGACGCGGCGCCTATGCCTTTCAGAAAGCCCTCTTTTCTCTCGTCGGACCAGATCGTTCCGCGGACGCCGAGGAAGGCGAAGTGCTCGAAGCCGCAGGAGCGCAGATGGAGGGCGGCCTTGTATCCGGTGAGGAAGTCGTCGTTGGCGATCGTCCTGAACCCGGGCCGGGAATACGCTCCGGCGACATCGACGACGGGAACGCCGAGCGATTCGATCCTGTCCGCGTCTTCCGGGCTTTCTATCCGTGCGATTATCCCGTCGCCGTGCCAGGCGCCGACATCGGCGAGGGGCCTGAACATCCATCCATAGCCGAAGAGCCGCCAGTCGGGCTGAGACTTGGCGTAGCGGACGACGCCTTTCGCTATTCCATGCTCGTAGAAGTCGGACAATTCCATGAACAGCGCGATTTTTTTCACGGTTTGCCTCGATGCCGACATATCTATAGAAGGATTTCCCTCGAATGGAACACAGTCGTGCGCAAAACATACTATACTATGCGCATTTTGGCTATTGTGGCCTTATTGTTTACGGCGTAGGCTTGTCCTCGACAGTCGGGAAGGGATGACCCGCCCCGCGATCAGGAGGAAACGATGTCAGGATATACATTCCCCAAAGCCAAAGAACCGATCCCCAGCGCAGGGAAAGACGACCTCATCCTGGTGACGGGAGCCGGCGGGTTCATAGCCGGAAACCTCGTGGCGTATTTCAAGGACAAGGGTTTTGCGCGCATCAGGGCTGTGGACAAAAAGCCTTTGCGCGAATGGTACAGGATTATTCCCGACGTCGAGAGTCTCTGTCTCGATCTCTCGGACGAGATGAACTGCCGCAGGGCGGTCGAGGGGGCTTTCGAGGTCTACAATCTCGCGGCCGACATGGGCGGCATGGGTTTCATCGAGTCGCACAGGGTGGACTGCCTCCGCTCCATTCTCATCAACACGCATCTGGTGGAATCGGCCTCCAGGGCGGGAGTGAAGCGATACTTCTACTCCTCCTCGGCTTGCGCCTACAACACCGACCTCCAGCAGGATCCAAATGTCCGCGCCCTCAAGGAATCCGACGCCTACCCCGCCATGGCAGAACGCGGCTACGGGTGGGAAAAGCTCATCTCCGAGATGTTCTGCCAAGAGTATTGGAAGGAGCGCGGGATGGCCACCTTCATAGCCCGCTTCCACAACGTCTACGGACCCTTCGGAACCTGGACGGGCGGACGGGAAAAAGCGCCCGCCGCCATCGCCCGCAAGGTGATAGAAGCCATAGACACGAACTCGCGCACGATCGAGATCTGGGGCGACGGAACCCAGACGCGAAGCTTCATGTATATCGACGACTGCGTCCTCGGCATCGACAAGATAGCCCACTGCGACGCTCTCGTGGCTACGCCTGTCAACCTGGGCTCTTCCGAACTCATCGAGATCAACCAGCTCGTCACCATAGCTGAAGAGATCGGAGGCGTCAAGCTTACGCGTAGCTATAACCTGGACGCTCCCAAGGGAGTGGCCGGCCGCAACTCCGACAACACCTTCATCAAAAGCGTACTCGGATGGGAGCCCACAACGCCATTCAAGGTCGGCCTAGAAAAGACGTATCGCTGGATAGAAAAGCAGTACGCGGCTAAGAAATCCGGAAAGCACGTCGTCGACTGATGCGGGCTATGGAGTCCCGCATGTCAGACGCCATTGCCGGGTGCGTAGGCGGCATTCCCTACAGACTCGCCCTCGCGGGGGGATGGATAGATCAGCCATTCGTTTCCTCCAAAAACCCGTCCCCTCCGGGGTCCATGGTAGTGGTAGGAGTACAGCCGCAGTTCAGATTCATGGACTACTCCGGCATGGCAACGAGCACCCGCAAGGTGGCGTTGCAGATGTGGGGGGACAAGCTGCCCGATAGGGAGCCCGAATCCCTCGTGCGCGAGCTCTACGCCGCGGAGAACAAAGGCAAGTGCGCCCCCTCGGGAAGCCAGGACATGATCGGCCTCATCTACCCGGGGGTGAGCCGCATCGATTACGACTCCGCCCACGAAGGCGGCGTATTCCCGGTGCGCGTGGTGTCCACTACCGACAAAGCCATAGCCGCATGGCTGGAACGCGTCATCCATATTCTCCCCGTGGCGCCTCGCCCAGCCGGGTATTCCCCCCTCGGCTCGGAAAATCTCGATCCTGAGTGGATTCGACGCCTCGGGCTATCAGGCGCGGCGTGCTTCGACGCCATTGTTGGCAGGGACCTGCGCGGTCTCCAGGAATCGATGAACGAATGCATGCTCGCCTGGGAGGCCATACTTCCTCATACGGTGGCGCACCCAACCCTGACGATCGACCTGAAGAAACTACAGCTAGCGTACCGTGACGAATTCGGCGGAGCGATGTACTCGGGCTGTGGAGGAGGCTATCTTTTCGTGGCCACTGACCGTGAAGTGCCGGGATCATTCGGGATAAAGGTGAGAACGGGGCCTTAGGAGCCGGACAATGAAGCAGGTTTTCGTTTCCGGGATTTTCGACGACATCAGATCCAAGCACCTGAGGTTTCTTCAGGAAGCCTCGCTCAAGGGGGAGGTGACGGTCTTCCTCTGGAGCGACGAGGCGGCCATGGGCGCAACGGGCAAGGCGCCCAGGTTCGGCTTGGCCGAACGCAGGTACTACCTGGAGGCGGTGCGTTGGGTTTCCCGGGTAAAAATAGTGGACGCCATGCGCGATCCGGAGGCTCTTCCCCAACAGGCAGTGGCGGCCGCCCAAATCCAGGCCGCGGTCGACAAGCCGATATGGATCGTCACCGGCGCCTTCGGCCACCCAACCGAAGGCCCTTCGGCCGCAAAGGCCGCCTTTTGCGCGAAGAACGGCATCGACTACCTCGAACTGGGACCAAGCGACCTTTCGGGTTTCCCCTATGAGCCGCTTTCGATCGACGCCCCGCGTCGGATCGATGCGCCGCGAGCGCCCAAGGCGTCCAGCCCTCCTGGCGCGTCCGGGACATCGAGCGCCTCGTGCGAAAAGCGGGTTGTCGTGACAGGCTGTTTCGACTGGTTGCACACGGGCCACGTCAGATTTTTCGAAGAAGCTTCGGCATATGGCGAACTCACGGTCGTCGTGGGTCACGACGAAAACATCAGGCTTCTGAAGGGGGAAGGCCATCCCCTTTTCTCCCAGGAAGAGCGGCAATACGTCGTCGGCTCGATCCGTCACGTAGCGCGGGCTCTCGTGTCCTCAGGCTCGGGCTGGCTCGACGCCGAGCCAGAAATCATAGCACTGAAGGCCGACCGCTACATCGTCAACGCCGACGGCGACAAACCGGAAAAA
>DATCUA010000237.1:0-19658 GCA_036567645.1 Rectinemataceae bacterium
CGTCATGGCGAATATCATCTGCCAGAATCCACGGCCCAAGATGTACATGAGCATCATCGGGCGCAAGATGCCCGGCACGTTCGACACAACATTGTAGAGGGCGAGAAAGAAAGGATCCAATCGTTTCGAATACCCCCATACGGCGCCGAAGAGGATCCCCACGGTTATGTTGATAGCAGCGGCTACGAACGCTATGGAAAGAGACATCCGCGTCCCTGCCCAGACAACGTCCCAGAGATCGTTCCCCCTGTCGTCGGTACCGAACCAGTGTGCCGCCGATGGCTTTTGGTACCATGTGGACGAGTTGTTGATGTTCGGGGCTACCGAGGGGTCATAGCCCGACACGAGAGGCTGGATGAAAGCCATAAGGGTGAGCGCGAGAAGGAGGAGAAGCCAGAAAACGGCTGTCTTGCGTTTGAAGAAGGTCTGGAAAACGGATTTCCAATAGGAGTATCGAGGTCCCGCTATCCGTTCGGACTGGAGGACGTCGAAGGTTGCGAGGGCGAAGCGTTCGGCTGTGTTGGCCATGGTCTACCTCGTTTCCTTTTTTGCCGCAAGGCTTATCCGAGGATCAACGAAAGTGACCAGGATATCGCCTAGGAAAATCGCCGCGATCGAAATGGTGGTAAAGATGAATGTGAGCGCTATGATCATGGCGTTGTTATAGTCGGAGATCGATGATGGGAACATCTTGCCCATCCCCGGAACGGCGTAGAAGCTCTCGGTAATCAAGGCTCCAGCCAGCGTGCCTATCACCGCCATCGGTATAGAATGCACGATCGGTATCAGGGCGTTCTTCAGGATGTGCTTGAAGAATACTTCAGCTTGGGACAGTCCCTTCGATCTGGAAAACTTCACGTAATCGGCGTTCATCTGATCCACCATGTAGCGGCGGATCCAGAGCGCTTCGCCAGCTATGCCGCCGAGGGAGAGGGAAAGGGTGGGCAGAAGATAGGAGAGGATGTTGTGGGCCCCGAGGAAGGGGAACTTGTCCGGCAGGCCCAGCACCTTCATGCCGAAGCGGGCGAAGAGGGCGATGTAGAGGAGGGTTGGTATGGAACTGATGAAGACTATGTAGGCCATGGTTATCTTGTCGAAAACCTTGTCCTTCCGCATGGCGGCTATGACGCCTATGCTCAATCCCACCGACAAGGATATGATGAGGGCGAATATGCCTATTTTGAAGGAAGTCCCCATCATCGAAGAATCCTCGAAAATGGTGTTTCCGTCGGCATAGTTGTCTTCGTACTTATTGAGATCCATCCTGTCCAGGTTCGACTTGTATTTCAGGCTGTGTTCGTCTACCGATGTGTAAAACGTCGTCCGCTCCCCACGAAGAGTCGTGGTCACCTCTCGGCGAGTCGTCCTGCCCTGTCCCTGACCTATGACTTCAAGGACAGGCATGCCCTCGTACGTGGGATAGGATCTGCCCATGTAGAGCTTGATAATGTTCTGGTGGAGGAAGGGAAAGGATCCGTCTATCCAAATCTGGTATTTGTACTTCGTCCCCGAAGCCGCGAGCGCGGGCATGCCGCTCCAGTCCTTGGTGAAATAGTACTTGCGCTCCAGGTTGGGGTTGGCGGGATCTTTTATACGCCAGATGTGGTCGATCTGGACAAGGTTCGCATACCACTTGAACACTCTCGTCGCTAGAGGCACGTCTTTAGACGCGTATAGGTATCCCGTTACTGGCTGCTCCTGAACGGCATAGCCTTTGGATACCATGTCCGCTCTGAACTTTTCGTAGAACGGCGATCCGGGAAGGAGGGCTTCGCTCACCGCGGGGGAATCCTGCCCATAGATCGACTGGGCGTATTCCTTTTGCGTGATGTAGTCAAGATACCCTAGGCTTTCCCATATCCTGAACTTGTAGTCCTGGTACTGGTCTTGCTTGGCCTGGAGCTTCGGCAGGGTCTGGTCTCCCTTGAACACGAGCTGCCGCGGCACGCAGGAGTAGACGAGGAACACCGTCAGGGTGGAGACGATCACCACCGAGAGGATGGACTGGAGTATCCTCTTTAATACGTAGCCTTTCATGAAACCTCGCAATCTGGCCGGCGTCCGATGAGACATGATCCTTTTCTGAGGTTTTTCAAAGAAAAGACATCCTTTCCTGTCCGACCGCAGCGGCCTGAGATCGACGTTCCCCAATCAATGAGGCGCACTTTTGCCGTTTCAGTATACATTTGTTGCGATACATGCGCAAGGAATCGGCGCGTGGCCAAACGCCGAGTATCAAGCCACGAGCCGATAGAAAAGGGGCGGTCCTGAAGACCGCCCCTCGATTGATGAACCGGCACGGTAAAACTCACTTGGAGTTAAGTTTCTTGTACTCCGCAGCCTTTTCCTTCTCCCATTGGGCCTTGGCCTTCTCGCGCTCGGCCAGGGTTACGACCTTGTCGCCGACGATGATGCCCTTGAACTTGTACTCGTCCGCTCCGTAGGCGGCGCGGGCTACCGTGTAGGGAACAACGCGGGATACGACGAAAGTCCCGCCACCCGACATCCAGGGGAGAACTATGGCGTCATCGAGGATCTGGGCTTCCGCTTCCGCGAAGAGCTTGAAGCGCTTCGAGACGTCCTTGTACTCGGCGTTGCCGGCTTCCACCTTCTTGGCGTACTCGTAAAGGCCGATGGTGGTAGCGGCGGCCTTGTCCGTACCCTCATCCACGTAGTCGAGGCCGAGGTACTGGAGCATTGCTCCTACCACGGGCTCGAGAGTCTGGAGGAAGGTGTAGGGATCGCCGTAGTCGGGGCCCCAGCCGGTGTAGTTGCCGATGTCGAAGTTGGACTGGGAACCAGTCTCGGCGAAGTAGGTGGAGGCGTCGGCTGTGTCGGAATCCATTTCGACGATGTTGACCTTGATGGTGTCCGTGCCGAAGAGTGCCTCAAGGCCAGCCTTGAGGGACTGGTCCATCTTGTAGCCCTTGGTGTAGGTGATGTCGGTGGCGGTGTCTATCTCGATGGGGAACTTCACACCCTTGGCTGAGAGTTCGGCCTTGGCCTTGGCCATGTAGGCTTTGGCTTTGGTGGGGTTGTAGTACGGATCCTGGGCGTCGGCTACGGAGAAGTTCTTGTCGAAATCCTGGGGATTCCTCGCCTTGAGGGCGTCCTCGACGTACTGGGTGTAATCCTTTCCCGCCTTGTCGAAGGAGAGCTCTGGAGAAGTCCAGGTGTTGCGCAGGTTGGCGTACTTGTTCACTTCGCCGTTGCGCTGGGCCAGGATGGCTGTCCTGTCGATACCGAAGAAGATCGCCTTGCGGAAATTCCTATTGAGGACGGCCAGCTTGGTGTCGGCCTTGGCTTTGTCGCTCTTGGGGCTCTTGCCCTTGGTGGGATCGGCTGTCGAGGCGTAGGCTTCGCGGTCATAGTTGAAGGTGTACATGAAGGTAGTGGAGTTCTGCTTGCCGCGATAAATGGAGTCCTTGTACTTGGCGGTGGCGCGGGCGTACAGGGCCTCGTTGTCAGTGTACACGGGGGCCTGCACGAAGGTGCCATTGTCGAAGTTGTTGAAGAGCGAATCGGGATCCTTGCCGTCATAGTAGACGAACTTCACGTGATTGATCGTCACGTGGGCCTTGTCCCAGTATGTGGGGTTGGTGTCGTACTCGATCACGGACTTCGAAGTGAAGTTCGAGAGCACGTAGGCGCCATTGTAGAGAATGCCGTTCTTCTCGGGCTTGCCGAAATCCTTGCCCTTCGCGGCTACGAACTCGCCGTTGATGGGCCAGTAGGCGTTGTAGGTGAGGAGGGTGTCGAAGAAGGGAACCGGTTTTTCCATCGTGTATTCGAGGACGTAGTCGCCCTTGGCCTTGACGCCGACCTGGGAGAAATCCGTCACCTTGCCCTTGGCGTATTCGGTGGCGTTCTTGATGAATCCCTCATAGAGGTAGCCGAGCTGGCTCTTGTTGTCGAGCATGTACTTGAGGGCATCCACCCAATCCTTGGCCTTGACCTCGGCATAGACTTCCAGGTCGCCGGTGACCCACTTCACGCCCTTGCGGATGTTGAAGGTCCAGACCGTATAGTTTTCGTTTGTGCTCCAGCTTTCGGCAAGGGCTGGCCTCAGGATGCCGTACCTATCGTGCTCGACGAGGCCGTCTACGAAGTTGGCGACATGCTGGGTATTCACCGCGCGCGAATCGTTGAGGTAGTTGAAGGAACGGGGGTCCGTGCTGAACACGTACACGTAGTCCTTCGATTTTGGAGTAGCGGCGCCCGCGACGCTCGCGAAGAGCACCATGAGGGCAGCCGCGACCAATACTGTCTTTTTCAGCATTTCTTCCTCCCTGGAATATCCACGACCGTGGATCTCATTTTCCCGCCGCAGCCTAAAGGGCGGCGAATGCACATAGATTTATAATGTTCATTATATATGTCGGTGTCAACTGCGAATTTCCGTGCCGCATATCCTCGCGCCGCATATCCTCGCGCCGCGTATTGTCCCCGCCGAGCTGTAGGCTCGCCTCCTCCCATCATGGTACATTCTTTTCTGGAGGATCGAGGATGAAGCCAGAAGAGGGCACGATGCCAGAAACCAAAGGGAAACGATCCCGGAAAGCCTCTTCCACAGGCTGGATCCTCGCATCTCTTGCGGTGAGCGCACTGGCTGCATTGGCGAAACGGGATCAGCCCTATCTCGTGGCTTTCGGCGAGATCAGCATGATCGCGTCGATATCGCTTTTCGCCCTGGCTTGGGCCGGATACCTGAAAAAAGACAAAGTGAGGCTTTTCCCCCGCAAAGCCGATACAGTATTGGGCGAAGCGCCAACATGGAAGGATAGGATACCGGAAGCGGGATCCCCTCCCCTGCCCGCCGCGCCCTGGCCTGATCCATCTGGTCCCGGGGGGGAAGCCTACCAGCGCCTCCTCGAAGCCGAATCGAGGCTCCGCGAGAAAATACAGAATGCCGACGAGAGTAGAGAGTCGGGCGCTCCCAGTGCGCCATGGATCAGATCCAGCCTATGGTCTGCCGGCCTTCTCCTCCTCCTATCCGTCTTCCTTCAGTACATCCTTCCCCTATTCGTCTGGATCTGAAAGAGGTCTCGATACTCGCATCGACGCGAGTTTCAGCCTAAAGGCGATAGAAGATACAGGAAATCCGGCCATGGCGAGGATGATGGGAACCTGGAGCCTCATGTCGTAATCAAATACAGGTCCCTTGAGCACGAGCCTCGGCCAAACGAGGATCCGATAGACAATCATGGACAAAGCGTAGACGAGTCCTAAAACAGAAACGGCTGCCGCTAAAACCTTGGCGGCCTTGAATGCAGCTCCCCCGTCCACGGCTACGGACACGCCCAGGCTCAAGCCCCCCACGAAGCTCGTAGCTATGACAGCCGTATCCATCGCCAAAGCGAGAAGGATGAGGGGGTAGATTCTGCCGACGTCTTGGGCTGGAGCCGAGGCCTTTTGATCATCGCTCCATCTCAGGGCAGTCTTCCATGCGCGGTAATGCTCAGAAGTGTCTATGGCTGCGAAGATGGCCAGAAAGGCGCTGAACGCGAGGTAGATGAGGAACACTTTAGCGGCGCGATCCGAAAAGCCTCGATTTTCCATGACATAGACTATAGGATCGGGACGAGACTCTCGCAAGGTATTCGGTCGAAAACCGCCGATGCCCCGCGCTGCCCCTGCAGGAACCCAGGAGAGAGCCAGCGCGGTTTTTTGATCGGTTGGGAGACAGGCGTCTACAAGACGGCTTCGACCGCCTCCTTCATCGCCGCCTCGAGGAACTCGAGGGGGGGCTCGGCTATGTGCCCGAGCCTCATCAGATCCTTGGTGGCTCCCCGCGAAGCCGCTATGTCTGCCATGGCCTTGTCGTGCACTTCCTTCCAGCTCAGCTCTACCCGGGCTACCCCTTCGGCTATGGCCTGCATAGCCACGTCGGCGGCCTCCCTGGCGAAGACTTCCGTCTCCTCCATGGTTGCCACTATGTTATCCGGGCTTATGCCACGCTCTCGGGCGAAATCTGCCAGGGAGTGGGCGCAGCGAATAGCCATGCCGTCGGTTATCTTCCTTGCGCGCACGAGGAGGGCTCCCTTGAGGATGCCGGGGAAGCAGACGGAATTGTTGACCTGATTGGGGAAGTCGCCCCTACCCGTGGCGACGATGAAAGCCCCCTCTTCCTTGGCCGCATACGGCCAAATCTCCGGCACGGGATTAGCGCAGGCGAATACGATGGCTTTCGGAGCCATGGATCGCACCCATTCGCGCTTGACCGTGTCCGGGCCGGGCGTGGAGAGGGCGATGAGGACATCGGCTCCTTTGATAGCCTCTGCCTCGGTTGCCACGCGACCGGGGTTCGTCGCCTTGCAGAGTTCCCACTTGCGGAAGTGCTTCGGATCGGACTCTATGTCGGCGCGGCCCGAGTGGAGGGAACCCTTGGTATCGAACATGATGATGTTCTCGCCCTTTCCCCCATCAGCGAGTATCAAGCGCGCGATGGTCGTGTTGGAAGCCCCTGCGCCGAGGAGGACGATTTTTGCCTCGGAGAGACTTTTCCCTGCTAGATGGAGGGCGTTGATAAGTCCCGCCAGGGTGACGGAAGCCGTGCCCTGGGCGTCGTCGTGCCAGACAGGGATGTCGCAGGCTTCGCGGAGCTCGTCCAGGACCTTGTAGCAATTGGGCTGGCTGATATCCTCGAGATTTACCGCGCCGACCGAAGGCTGGAGCATCTTGACGAATTCGATGATCTTATCCGGATCGTGCTTTCCGTCTTTGCCGCGAGAATCCACGCAAAGGGCGATGGAGTCCACGCCACCCAGGTATTTCATCAGGAAGGCCTTGCCTTCCATGACGCCGAGCCCTCCGGGGGGAGTGCAGTCCCCATCGCCGAGGACGCGAGTCGAGTCCGAAACGACAGCCACGAGATTGCCTCGATTGGAAAGGGCGAAGGAGCGGTCATTATCGTCGCGAATCGCGGTCGACACCTTGGACACGCCTGGAGTATACCAGACGTTGAACCAGTTGAAGCCGTAGAGTCCAGCTTTGGGCAGGGTCTGCATTTTGCCGCCGTAGAATTCGTGCATTTTTTCAGAAAGCTTTTTGAGGAATAGGGTCTGGGCCCTAGCCCTCTGATCGGGGCTCAAGGATTCGGGAAAGGCTTTGGAGAGGTTGGAGAGACTAAGATCGAGCTTCATGGACTTCACCTTCCGGTCAGGATATGCCGAATTGAATCGGGCTTTCTGTACCGTAAGGATAGCATGGGTTTGGGGATCTCGCAATCATGAAGAAAAGACGCGAACCATGCCACTCGCCCACGAAGGAGCAATCAGACGGCCAAGCCGCGCCGTATCTCGAGCGATCGCTCAGTATATGCCCGTCAGCGCCTTAATGTACTGGAGACGCATGTAATCCGCGGGCTTTCCAGAAGCCTGGGCCGAAAGCCTTCCGCGCAGTGCGTCGAGCGATGAAAAGCCCAGGCTGTCCATGAGGCTGCCGAAATCTTCCACCATGGAGCCGAGAACCTGCCAGCCGCCCTTGTAGATGGCTGAGCACACCTGCACAGCGCTCGCCCCGGCGAGCATGAACTTCATAGCCGTCTGGGCCGAGTGTATGCCTGTCGCCCCAGTCAACTCCAGGCCTACGCGCTGATAGAGGAGAGCAGTCCATCTCAGGCTTTCATGATACTCATCGGGCGAACTCTGGGGCTGGGCCCTCGTGAGCCTCATCCCCTGGATGTCGATATCGAGCCTGTAGAACCTGTTGAACAGAACCAGGGCGTTGGCGCCTTCTTTGGAGATGGCTTTGCCGAGGTGTGGCAGGCTCGTGTAGTTCTGCCCCAGCTTTACCTGGATAGGGAGCTTGGTAGCCTTGCGCGCTTCTTTGACAGTGGAAAGAACCCTGGTCTCCAGTTCCTTGGATCCCGCTGCCGCCGTATCGGGAAGGAATGCTATGTTGAGCTCCAACCCATCCGCTCCGGCCTTCTCGATGCGAGAAGCGAAGGATCCCCAGATACCCGAACCCACGCAGTTGATGCTGGCGAATACAGGCATATCGCCCGCCGCCGTCTTGGCGTCCCTGATGAGATCCAGGTATTTCTCCGTACCTTCTTCCCATGCGGTCCTCGAAAGGAAAGCCTCGGCCTCGGGGTAGGAATCCAAGTCGAGACCTCTCTGCTCGGCTCCGAGTTCCGCCAGGATCTGCTCTTCGAAAAGGGACTTGAGGACAACCGCCCCGGCTCCCGCCTCGGCTGCCTTGCGGACGCCATCGGGCGATCCGGTGAGGCCCGATGCGCCCACCACAAAGGGATTGGAGAGCTTCAGGCCCATATAGGTCGTGCTGATATCGATCATGGTTCCTCCAGAGTGCCGAGCTGATCCTTAGCCAGTCTGTCAAACAAGGCGGACCTTTGTCAATTCAGAAAACCGCTCCGATTGCCCATCTGGGCGGAGCGGACCTCCCGATCCAGTTTCAGGCCGGATTCGAGATGCCGCCGCGCCCTTCAGAGTTCCAGGGACTTGGAAGCTATTCTTTCTTGAACGCGCGCTATGAAGGCTTCGAGCGCTTGCGAGCCCTCTTGCCTGCCATCCCTCATGCGCGCGGAGACCGTCCTTTCCTCCATCTCCTTCTGCCCCACCACGAGCATGTAGGGGATCTTCTGGTTCTGGGCGTCGCGGATCTTGGCGTTCATGCGCTCGTCGGTGAGAACGGCCCTGGCCCTGATACCCCGCTTTTTCAGCTCTTCGGCCACTTCGCTGGCGTAGTCGTGGAAAGCCGGAGCCACGGGTATGACGGCTACCTGCTCTGGGCAGAGCCAGACGGGGAAGGCCCCGGCCGTGTGCTCGAGGTAGACGCCGAAGAAGCGCTCTATCGAGCCCAGAAGGGCGCGATGGACCATGTAGGGGCGCTTGCGCTGTCCATCGGCGTCGACGTAGGTCATGTCGAATCGCTCGGGTTCGTTGAAGTCGAATTGGATGGTGGTCAACTGCCACTCGCGGCCGATGGCGTCCTTGACTTTGAGATCGATCTTGGGACCGTAGAAGGCCCCGCCGCCCTCATCAATCTCGTAGGCGAGGCCTTCCTTGTCCACCGCCTTGCGCAGGCTTTCGAGTGCCGTGCTCCACATCTCAGGAGCGCCTACCGAGTCCTCTGGGTTGGCAGGCTTGGTAGCCAGATAGGCCTTGATCTCCTTGAAGCCGAGAGTCTTGTGCATGAAGAGAGAAAAACGCAGAACTTCGGCGATCTCGTCCTGGATCTGGTCGGGCGTGCATATTATATGAGCGTCGTCCTGGGTGAATCCCCGCACGCGCATGAGGCCGTGGAGGGTGCCCGAGCGCTCGTAGCGGTATACTGTGCCCAGCTCGGCCCAGCGAAGGGGCAGATCTCGGTAGGAGTGGTTATTGCTGTTGTAGATCATTATGTGGAAAGGACAATTCATCGGCTTGATGTAGTAGTCGTCCTCGTCGATCTCCATCGAGGAATACATGCCCGCCTTGTAGAATCCCAGGTGGCCCGAAGTCTCCCAGAGCCAGCTCTTGCCGATATGGGGGGTGAAGAGGATCTCGTAGCCATTCTTGTAGTGCTCGTCGCGCCACCAATTCTCGAGGGCGACGCGGAAGCGTCCTCCCTTGGGATGCCAGTATATGAGCCCAGGACCCGCTTCCTCATGGGTGGAGAAAAGATCCAACTCCTTGCCCAACTTGCGGTTGTCGCGCTTCTCGGCTTCTTCCAGCATTTTCAGATGCGCTTCCAGGGCGGCTTTGCTCTCGAACGCCCAGGCATAGATGCGTGTGAGCATGGGATTCTTCTCGTCGCCCTTCCAATAGGCGCCCGCTATCGACTTCAGCTTGAAGCAATCGGGTCGTATCTCCCGAGTCGAGGCCAGATGGGGACCCCTGCACAGGTCGATAAAACCGCCCTGGGAATACACCGAGATGGGTCCTTCCAGCTGATCGATCAATTCCAGCTTGAAGGGCTGGTCTGCGAAGATCGCCCTGGCTTCATCGGCGCTCACTTCTCTGCGCTCGAATGTCTGGCCGGCCGAGATGATGCGCCTCATCTCTTTTTCCACAGCCGGAAGATCCTCGGCCGCCAAGGGCGAGGGAAGGAGGAAATCGTAATAGAAGCCGTCGTCGATGGCTGGCCCGATGCCCAGCTTGGTCCCGGGATAGAGCCGCATTATGGCCTCGGCCATCACGTGCGCGGCTGAATGCCTCAGAGTGTCGAGTTCCACGTAAATCTCCTTTCGCCCTTCGAGGCGCGGCTCATACGACACTCCCCCAAGCTCGGCGGCGCGCCGAAAAGCCATAAAATGCGACGAGGCCCCCAGGGGAATATCGCCCACAGGAAGCCTATGCTTCATGTAAGGACGAATCCCGTGGGGGCCTCGAGCCCTTCCACGCCGATCCGCGGTGCCACCTTACTTCGTCGCCCCGCGATGGGGGACGCTCTCGGCTCCTCTATCGGGAGGCTTCCGTCCAGGAATACTCGGCTCTGCTCGGAAGCCTTTCACCCTGGCCGCTCGGGAGTGGTTTTCGCCGAAACCGTGACGGAACCCTTCCAGCCCGGGCTTCATGCCCACGGGGTCCCTCTCTCTGGACACGGCGGAACCGGTTACTCGTCTCCGTCTTCGCGTTGGCAACGATAATCCCATAGGCCCAAGCCAGTGTCAAGCGGGGTGAGAAAAGCCTAGGAAAATCTGACCGGAGCGCCCGGCCTAGCCCAGTCAGGCCCCAGCCCGTAGCTGGGGCCGTGCACGTCTGTTTCTCTTCCCCTTCCTCCTTGTATATCCTCCTCCGCATAGGTATGTTAGTAATGAAATGAGCGTAAGAGACGACAGCCAAACCGGGGCCGAGGCCATCCAAGAGATCGATGCGGCGCCTGTCGAGCCGGAAGAATATCGGGTCATACTGCTGAACGACGATTTCACCACCATGGAATTCGTCGTATCGGTGCTGATGACGATTTTTCACAAGACTCTTCCGGAAGCGACGAAAATAATGGTGGATGTGCATAGGAAAGGGAGGGGAGTCGTGGGCGAGTACAGCTACGACATTGCCGCCACCAAGATCAACCAGGTCCATCTTCTCGCGAGGCAGATGGGCTTCCCTCTCAAATGCACGATGGAGAAAGTCTAGCATATGAAGGTCAATCAGGAAGTACAGGCGGTATTCAACGCAGCCTATAACGAGGCCAAGCTCCGTAACCATGAATATCTCACGCCGGAGCACATCCTCTATGCAGGTTTGTCTTTCGAGCGCATCCGGTCTATTTTCGAAGCCTGCGAAGCGGACTCCGAGCAGCTGAAGCGCGGCATCGAAGCCTATTTCGAGCAGAAGGTTCCCGTGATCAAGAGCGCGGCTGAGCCCGTCCAGACCTCATCCTTCCAGGCCGTCATAGAGCGGGCGGTGATGCAGTCCCAGGCTTCGGGCAAGGAGGAAGTGGAGATTTCCGATCTCGTCGTCTCGCTCTATGACGAGGAGAGGACCTACGCAGGCTACTACCTTCGCAAGCTCGGCATAAAGCGGCTCCAGCTGCTCGAGGTGCTCTCCCACGGCCTGGGCGATTCCGACGAAGAAGGCTTTGGTCCCATGGACGAGGCCGAACCCAGGTTGGAAGGCGATCCCAGGGACAGGCGAGGCGTCAAGCCAGGTCCGTTGGAGAAATACGCTTCAGACCTCACGGCCCTCGCGAAGGCGGGAAAGCTCGAACCAGTCATAGGGCGGGAGCAGGAGATAGAGCGGACCGTCCAGGTACTCTGCAGGAGGCTGAAGAACAACCCCATCCATGTGGGGGAGGCCGGCGTGGGCAAGACTGCCATCACCGAGGGCCTAGCCCAGCGCATCGTGGCCGGCCAAGTTCCGCCCATCCTCAAGGACTACACGATCTACAGCCTGGATATGGGTTCGCTCCTCGCAGGCACCAAGTTCAGGGGCGACTTCGAGGAGCGGGTGAAGAAGGTAGTCGATATCCTCATGAAGAAGGATAAGACAATACTCTTCATAGACGAAATACACACGATAGTAGGCGCCGGGGCGGTGACGGGCGGTTCGATGGACGCGTCCAACCTCCTCAAGCCGGCTCTCACCTCGGGCAAGCTCCGCTGTATAGGCTCCACCACCTACGACGAGTACAACAAGATATTCGAAAAGGACAGAGCCCTCTCACGGAGATTCCAGAAAATCGACATCTCAGAGCCCTCCCAGGCGGAGACCCTGGAGATACTCAAGGGGCTCCGGGGGAAATACGAGGAGTATCACAAGGTCAGATTCTCGGACGAATCCCTGGAAGCCGCAGTCAGGCTCTCGGCGCAGTTCATAACCGAGCGGCGGCTGCCCGACAAGGCTATCGACGTCATAGACGAAGCCGGGGCTAGAGCGAGGATGAACGCCTTCAAGCTCGGCTCCGATTCGGCTGATGACGTAATACATCTCGGAGTCCAGGAGATCGAAGTCGTCGTGGCGAAAATAGCCCGCATACCCGAACGCTCGGTGTCCTCATCGGAAAAGGAGCGGCTGGTAGGCCTGGGATCGGGGCTGAAATCGCAGGTTTTCGGCCAGGACAGCGCAATCGACGCCGTTGTCAAGGCGGTGAAACGTTCGCGCGCGGGCTTCCGAGCCCCCGACAAACCCGTTGCCAACTTCCTCTTCGTGGGACCCACGGGAGTCGGCAAGACGGAGCTGGCGCGCCAGCTTGCCAAGCAGCTCGGCATAGCCCTGCACCGCTACGACATGAGCGAGTACCAGGAAAAGCACACGGTTTCGAGGCTTATCGGCTCGCCCCCGGGCTACGTGGGGTACGAGGAGGGAGGCCTCCTCACCGACGCCATCCGCAAGACTCCCCATGCCGTCGTACTGCTGGATGAAATCGAGAAAGCTCACTCGGACATCTACAACATCCTCCTCCAGATCATGGACTACGCCACTTTGACGGATAACCAGGGCAGGAAGGCCGACTTCCGCAATGTCATCCTCATAATGACGAGCAACGCCGGCGCCCGCGACGTAGGGAAGAGCCTCATAGGTTTCGGAGACAGATCGATGAGTTCGAGCGCCCTGGACGAGGCCGTAGAGCGAACCTTCACTCCCGAGTTCCGCAACAGACTGGATGCTATCGTCCACTTCCAGAACCTCACCATGGACATCATCGAATCCATCGTCAAAAAGGCAGTAGACGAGTTCAGGACCCAGCTCGAGGAAAAGAACGTGTTTTTGGAAGCCAGCCCAGCCCTCATACGGTATCTGTCAGAAAAGGGCTATTCGAGGGAGTTCGGCGCCAGGAACATATCGCGCCTCATCGAGGACAAAATAAAGTCCTTCTTTGTCGACGAAGTGCTTTTCGGTCGCCTGGAGTCGGGTGGCAGAGTGCTTGCCGATATCAGCGGGAACGAAATAGTGTTCTCTATTTCGCCCCTCGCTCCCGGGCCCATGGCGCCCGAAACCGCTGGCGCCACCGCAGAATGATTCCTTTCCTTCCGGATCTTCCATATCTGGAGGAACACGAGAGGTTCGCTTTCCCCAATCCCCGCTCCGTAAGGAAACCAGGAATAGTCTGCGCAGGGGGGAACCTATCGCCCGGTATGCTGATTTCGGCTTATAGCCAGGGCGTATTCCCCTGGTATTCCGAAGGCGAACCCATACTCTGGTGGAGCCCCGACCCGAGGTTCGTGGTTCTTCCCAACACCTTGCACTGGCCTCGGCGCTCGAGAAGGCAAGCCCGCCATCAGGGATTCGATCTGACCGTGGACAGGGACTTCCCCGGAGTCATCAACGCCTGCGCCTCGGCTCCCCGCAAGGGACAGGACGGCACCTGGATCACCGACGAGATGATCGCTGCCTACACAGTGCTCCATCGCCTGGGCTTGGCTCATTCGGTGGAGGTCTGGAAGGAGTCCGCGCTCGTAGGGGGCCTCTACGGTGTTTCCCTGGGTTCGGCCTTCTTCGGAGAGTCGATGTTCAGCCATGTCTCGGGCGCCTCCCGGTTCGCGTTCCTGGAATTAGCTGAAGCCCTTTTTTCGAGGGGCTTCAGCTTTATCGATTCTCAAGTGCGCACCGAGTACCTGGAATCGATGGGAGGGATACATATACCGAGGGGCGATTACCTTTCGCTCCTCTCCTCGGCTCTCGAAACCCCTAGCTCGCCTGGGAGCTGGAGCGAGTCCTTCCCCGGGATCGGTAGATATTTTGCCGATTCTCGCCTAAAGTAGACCGGAATACAGGATACCCCGACGATGAAGATAATCTTTGTGCAGCTTCCCGTGATGGAAGCCACCTGGGACGACGCGCCAGCGAATATACCCCTGGCCGCCGGCTACCTCGCCTCCTACGCTGAATCGCGAGGCATCCTGCGCCGTTCGGAATGGAGCATCCTCGACTCCTCAATTGCCGATCATGCATCGGATGCGGCGATAATAGAGCATATCGTGTCTGCCCAGCCCGATGTGGTGGCGTTCAGCCTCTACATGTGGAACCTGGAACGCAGCCTCTACATCGCCGGAGCCGCGCGCGAACGCCTCGCCAGGGCGCGTTTCGTGGCGGGGGGTCCCGAGGTATGCGAAGGGATGCCCATCCTGGAGCGCTCCCCTTTCCATGCCCTCGTCATCGGAGAGGGCGAACTTCCGTTTTGCCGGATGCTCTCGGATATAGCCCAGCACAAGCCCCTATCCAGGATCTATCGCTCAACCGAGCTATTAGATCTCTCCACTCTGCCCAACCCCTATTTATCCGGCGCCCTGCCCGTGCGCAAGGATGCCCCCGTTCATCTCGAGACCGTCCGCGGCTGCCCCTTCAAGTGCGCCTACTGCTATTACGGCAAGAACTTCCCCGGCGTACGCCGCTTCCCGGAAGAGCAAGCGTCAGAACTCATCCGCACGGCTGGGGCCGCCGGCGCCTCAGAGCTGTACATCATGGATCCTTCCTTCCAGTGCCTTCCCGACCTGGGACGGAGGCTCGAAGCCTTGGCCGAGGCAAACACTGCCGCACTTCCCATACATGCCGAGATGAACCTGGAATCGATCGACGATCGGCTTGGTTCCCTCATGAAATCGGCCGGGATCGCCTCGGTCGAGGCAGGCCTCCAGAGCGTCAACCCCAAGGCGCTCGAAGCCGTGAACAGGAGGCTGGACAAGGATGCATTCGCCCGGGGAGCCGAGATCCTCAAGGCGCAGAAGATAGTGGTAAAAACTGGGCTGATCCTCGGCCTGCCCTTCGACGGCTACGAGCAGATAGAGGAGAGCTTCGATTTCCTCGGGATGCACGGGCTGGGGCAGGAGGCTGAACTCTACCCCCTCTCCTTCCTCCCCGGTACCGACGCCCGCGAGCGGGCGGACGAGTGGAGGATGTCCCGCATGGAGCTTCCCCCTTATTGGGTGACGAGCAACGACTGGGTGTCGGGCGACGATATTGCGGACGCGGTTTCAGCATTCGAGGAGAGTTTCGACGTGGAATGGGCATCCCCGCCCTCCCCTCACTTTTCTCAGAAGACTTCCGGTTTCATATCGTTCGTAGACACCCGCAGGCTCGAGAACATAGAGTGGATGCGCCTCAATCCGTCAAAGCTCGCCAATTCCATCACCCTCCTCGCAGACGCCGAAGACCCGGAGAGCCTTTCCCGGCTGGTCCGGACAGCCCGAAGCCTACGCAAGGACAACCCCTACACACTCTACCAGATCGTTCTGCACAGCGATTCGCGCATCCCCTCGGAGCGCCTTGTTGCCAGGATCAGGGAAGCATTTCTCTTCCCCGACCACTACTACGAGCTGAGCCGATACTTTTCGCCCGATCCCCAGGAGGGCTACCAGACGCGGATGTTCTTCGCCACGAGGAACTTCTCCCTCGCCTACCGCGCGGTGGAGGAAGCGAGCGACCTGGAGACCATCGCCGTGATTTCGGGCAAGACGGGATACAATGCCGACAGGCTCGCGGATCTGTTGCCCTACGTGATCTTCGACAGGGAGCGCATACCCTTCGATCGCCTCTACGAGCTGCTCTCAATCTACGCCGACTACCCCCATATGCTCATCGAAGCCAGCGAGGATCTCTTCATGCCGGCGGGGCCTCAGTAGGCGGCCCTCAGATCGGCTTCCCCGGCGCAGGAGCCGGTCTTGAGGTAGTCCTCGAGCTTCTCCATCGTGCTGTCCACCGAACGCGATGACGCCTGGTGGGTGGAACCGCCCACATGAGGCGAGAGCAGGACATTGGGGAGCTCGTGGATAGGGAACCTAGACGGGGATCCGATCTTGCCCTCCTTGGGGTATTGATACCAAGTGTCTATGGCCGCTCCACGCAGGATTCCCTCTTTCAAGGCGATATAGAGGCCTTCCTCGTCTACAATGGAGCCCCTGCCCACGTTCACGAGGAGCTTGCCCTTCATGCGGGCCAACCTCTCCCGGCTGAGGAGGCCCTTGGTCTCCTCTGTTCCGGGGAGGGCCACGAAGACGATTTCGGCTTCCTCGAGAGCCTGGTCGAGGGACGGGAGGACGGCGTCGAATCCCATGGGGACAGGAAGTCCGGTTTTCCGCCTCCAGCCCAGGATCCTGCCGCCAAAGGGCTTGAGGAGGCTGGCGAGGGCTTGGCCGATAGCCCCCGTACCGAGGATGGAACAGGTCTTGCCATAGAGGCTTTCCCACCTATCTTCTGCCCCCCCCTTCACCCAGAGCCCATGCCACCTGCAGGCGGCGAGGTCGTTGTGGTACTCGACGATGCGACCGTAAAAAGCCAGGGCCAGGGCGAGGGCACGCTCCGCCACGTCGAAGGCGTTTGCGTGGTTGTTGAAGACATGGACGCCGCGATCGGCCAAGAGGCCCAGAGGGAGGTGATTTATGCCCGTCAGTGGTTGGAAAATGGCCTTGAGCGCCTTCGCCCTCTCGAAAGCTTCAACGGGAAGATTTACCGTGAGCATGATATCCAGGCTGGGAATCTCCGGAGAATCCGGGGCGAGCCCCTTCAACACCCTATGCTCTGGAAAATCCCGGCTCAGCTTTTCCAGCTTTTCGTCCCACACCGATCGTAGCGGCATGAATGATCCGATAACCATGATCGCCTCCCGCGCCCCTCGAGGGTCCGTGTCGAGCATACCCGCCAATCGTGGCCCGGGCAAGCCCGGACTCCTTCCATCAGCCGCCCGAGGCCCCGGAATGCGACGACGATTGTGATATAGATTAGCAAAGAGATATATCGGATGGGCGAAAATGCCGATACTCATTACGAAGGCATATTCGCGACCCTGCATAGAGGAGAGGTGGATCGATGAGTCATCCCGAAACCCGCAGACGATTGCTCGCGGCTCTTGGCGCAGCAGCTTTGCTAGTCCTGTCCTGCTCCACGGTTCCTCCGGAACAGAAAGAAGCCAATCTGTCCAAGCTGGTGGAGAGCGGAGACACGGGAGCCGTCAAGGAGTTCCTCCAGAACCAAGAGCAGCTCAACCTCAAGGATTCGCGTGGCCTCTATCCTCTGCACTACGCAGTCATCCGCAACGACCTGCAGACCGCAAGCTATCTCATAGACAAGGGCGCCATGCCCAATAACGCCGATCAGGCCGGGAAAACCCCCCTGCGCTACGCCATCGACCGCAAGCAAGTGCCCATGGCCAAGTTGCTCGTAGAGAGGGACGCGGACCCCTTCGCTCCAGACGTCTCGGGCCTCACTCCCGCCGAAGCCTGCCTCTCCGCTGGCCCGGAGATGATAGCCGCTGTGTTCAATGTCAAGAACATCAACAAATCGGGCCAGGACGGAAGGACTGTGCTCCACCTGGCCGCCGACAAGCTCATGGTAGCCGAGGTATCTCAACTCTTGGAGATGAACGCCTCGGTGCAGACGAAGGACAAGGCCGAGCGCACCGCGCTGGATCTGGCACTCCTCCATCCCGACGACAGGAAGGCTGCCCAGATAGCGGAAAAGCTCATACTCAAAGGGGGGAATCCTTCATATGCCGAGTTCATGTGGTTCAGAGACACGGTGCGCTCGGCCGACTACAATAATGTCCGCTTTGCGAGAGGCAATACGCCCATCCACGAGTCGGTGGACCGCAACCAGCTCGGCTTCCTTGATTTCCTCCTCTCCAAGGGCCTGGCCCCAGATATAAAGAACTCCGATCTCAACACGGCGCTCCACCTGGCTGTGCAGAAAGGCTTGATCGATTACGCCACCATCCTCCTCAAGAACGGAGCCAAGCCCGAGATTACGGATGGCCAAGGCAATACGGCTCTGCATCTCTCCGTGCCCCAGTCGGTTCGCCTCGAGATGACGAAACTCCTCCTCTCCTTCAAGGCCGACCCCTCTCTCCAGGACAAAGAAGGGAATACACCCCTTCACAAGGCAGTGAAGCTCACCTATGAGCCCATGGTCGCTTCGGAGCTCATCCGAGCCAAAGCTCCGGTCAATGCCCAGAATCTCGAGGGGGACACCCCTCTGATGATCTGCGTCAAGGCGGGCAACTACCAATACGCCGATGAACTCATAGCCGCTGGCGCGAGCATCTTCCTCAAGAACCCGGCAGGAGAGAGCCCTCTGTCGATCGCTGTAAAACGGGGCGTCGAGGCGGTGGACAGGATAGTCCTGCCTGCCAACGTTCGTCAGTTCGACGACATGAAGAACTCGGTCATCTCTACGGCTGTGGCGATGAAAGCTTCCCCCGAAGTGATCTCACTCATCCTCTCGAAGGGTGCTGATCCGAACCTGCCCAACAATGCCCAAGACAACGCCCTCCACATCGCCGTGAGGATGAACCTCGCCCAGCAGGGCTCCCTCCTCCTCGGCGCGAAAACCGATATCTTCGCCATGAACTCGGCCGGAGAAACCCCGGTATTCCTCGCGCTAGCCGCCAAGGACGGCCCCTACGACTGGTTCTTCACACCGGCCGTCATAACCGCCCGAAATACGAACGGAGACACGGTTGGCCATCTGGCTGCGCGGAAGGATCTCGCGGACGGGTTGGATTACCTGAAATCCAAGGGCATGGAGCTCGATGCCGTCAACTCCGCCAAGGAAACCCTCCTCCATTCCGCAATCCAGACAGATGCTGCCGAAGCCGTACGATACCTCATAGCCAATGGCGCATCGATCATAGCTCGTGACATCAATGGCGAAGCTCCTCTCAATGTAGCCGTACTTTCAGGATCCAAGACCTGCCTCCAGATCTTGAGCCTCATCCCGGGGATAGATCTCAACACGAGGAACTTCTCGGGAGAAGCGCCGCTTCACGAAGCCGTGCGCAAGCAGAACCGCGATTTCGTCGTCTATCTTGCCGAGCGCGGGGCCGACTTGAGCGCCAGAGACGGCAGGGGCTCCACTCCGCTTGCCGTTGCGGCGCGCGAAGCCCAGACTTCCATAGCCCAGTACTTGATCAAGTCAGGCGCGGCGGTAGACCATCGCGATTATTCCGGATCCACTCCACTCTACTATTCAGTCGAAGCCGGCCAGCTGGATCTGGTCAAGCTCCTCGTTCAGTCCGGCGCTTCCATCCTCGCCAGGAACGCAGCCGGCGACTCCCCTCTCATGGTTTCGCTCAAGAAGGGGCAATCGATACTGAGGGAGATGCTGTCGATGAACGGAGTCGAGAAGACCGATTCCGAGGGCAAGACGGCCTTGCGCCTCCTCGTGGACGCGGGGGCTTCCGCGGAGATGCTCAAGCTCGCCCTCGCCGCGGGGGCCGATCCATCGAGCAGGGACAGGATGGCCGATACACCATTGCACGCAGCCATGGCCAGAAAGGACTTC
>DATCUA010000238.1:0-3026 GCA_036567645.1 Rectinemataceae bacterium
GTCCTCGACTTCATGTGGAGCCCGGCGGGTATGAAGATAGCCAAGCTGGGCATCCCCGGCCTCCACTATGTGGAAGAGGCGAGCCGCTACGTTCTCACCGACAAGTACTCAGAGTGGCCCAACGGCTGGTTCGGCGATTCCTTCAACGGTTTCGCTCCCGATAAGCCCCTTTCCAGGCAGATCTACACTGACGCGGCCGTGGAGGCTGGCAAGCTGGCGACTAAGTTCATGCTCCCCGACTACAACTTCCTCGTGCCCGAGCAGTACGTGACCAACTGGGACGCCATGACCAACCTGTACAAGGAATACGCGGCTGACATCGTGACGGGCAAGAAGCCCATTTCTGCCTTCGACGAGTTCGTGCAGAAGTGGTACAAGGCCGGAGGCACGGAAGTGACGGCCTACGCCCAGACCAAGCTGAAATGATTCTTCAGGCGAGGGGCGGTCTGGTTGGCGGCTATTAGGCGGCCATCGGGCGCCAGCAGGAGGCGAAACGCCCCTGGCCGATCTCGGCGGGCGGTGACGCGTTGGCGTCGACGCCCGCATCATCTCGATCCGGAGCTATCATGGGTATTCCCAAAGACTATCTAGAGCGCGTGTACGCGGGGTTTCTCGGCAAGAACGTGGGGATCAGGCTTGGAGCTCCGGTCGAGCCCGCCATCTGGACGTATGATCGCATACGCGAGGTCTACGGCGATGTCCGGGGCTATCTCAAGCCCTACAGGATGTTTGCCGCGGACGACGACGCCAATGGGCCGGTCTATTTCATCCGGCCCCTCCTCGACGCCCTCGAGGGCGAAAAGGGCGGCCTGGATGGAATCGCTTCCGGACGAGCCCCCATGCCGGCCCCCGATCCAGCCTCCGTAGGCCGCGCTTGGCTCGATTATTCCCGCGAGGGGGCTGGCATGTTCTGGTGGGGCGGCTACGGGCGCTCGACCGAACACACGGCCTATCTCAACCTCAAGAACGGGATACCCGCGCCCGAGTCGGGCTCCATGGAGCGCAACGGCCGGATTGCGGCCGAGCAGATTGGCGGGCAGATATTCATAGACACCTGGGGCCTTGTCTGGCCGGGGAGGCCGGACAAGGCCGCGGAGTACGCGGAAGCGGCGGCCTCGGTGTCCCACGATGGGGAAGGCCTCAATGGGGCGAGGTTCATTGCGGCCTGCATAGCCGCAGCCTTCGAGCTGGGCGATATGCGCTCCGTGGTGGATGCCGGGCTTTCCTGCATTCCCTCAGGCTCCAAGTACGCAGAGGTTGCCCGCTCCGTCATTTCTTTCCACGACGCCCATCCCGAGGACTGGCGGCCCTGCCAGGAATACCTCATAGCCGAATGGGGCTACGACAGGTGGCCCGGGCTCTGCCACATCATCCCGAACGCGGGCGTCTGCGTTCTATCCCTTCTCTACGGGGAAGGCAGCTTTTCTCGCACAGTGGAAATAGCCACGATGTGCGGATGGGACACGGACTGCAACGCGGGTAACGTGGGCACTATAGCGGGCGTGCTCTACGGGCTGGATTCCATACCCGCCCACTACAGGAATCCCATAAACGACGCCCTGGTCCTCTCGGGCCTGCCAGGATCCCTCAACATTCTAGACATCCCCTCCTTCTCCCGGAGGCTGGCTGCGGCTGGCTACAGGCTTGCCGGCGAGAATCCTCCCGAGGCTCTCACGCGAGCCTTGGAAAAAGGCGGCGGCGAGAGAGCATGGTACTTCGACTTCGCCCTGCCCGGCTCCACCCATGGGCTCAGGGTCTCAGATCCCGTGGCGTTTTCTGCCACGCACAGGTCGGGGATGGGGCTCGAGTTCCGCTTCGAGCGACTCACGCGCGAGATGTCGGGGAAGCTTTTCTTCAAGCCCTTCTATAGGAGGGCGGATTTCGACGATGAGCGCTACAGCCCCGTGTTCTCCCCCGCCGCGCGGCCCGGGCAGAAAGCGAGGATATCCTTCAAGCTGGAACGCTGGGAGGGGCAGAGCATTGGAGTGGAAGGCTACGTGCGCGACTTCTGGTCCGGCAAGGATATCGCCGCCACCTCGACTGTATTCCCCGCGGATGGGGAGAATGTTGTCCTTGAGTTCGTGATACCCGAGCTCGGGGGCTCGGCTGTGGACGAGGTGGGCCTGAGGTTGACGAGCTTCTCGGGCAAGGGCAAGCGGGACTCGGGCAGGCTCTTCATCGATTCCTTCTGGATAGGAGGAAGGGCCTCCTATACGATAGACCCGGCTCGCCAGGCCCTCGAGTTCGGCTGCGTGACGCCGTTCTCCCACGAGGGGGGGAGCTGGTCCCTGGAATCCGGGAGGCTCCAGCTCATGACCCCGTCCGAGGGAGCTTCCTACACGGGGGGCTACCGCGTGGCTGATCAGAAGATTTCCTGCCGGATCACGCCTTTGGCAGGCGAAAGCCATTTCCTCATCGTCCGCGCGGGGGGGGCGATGCGAAGCTACCTGGGCGGACTGGATGCAGGAGGGGTTTCGATCTACAAAAAGGATTTCGGCCTGACGAGGCTCGCGTACGCTCCCCTGGCCTGGGAAAAGGGGAGGGACTACGAGCTCTCGTTCGAGGCGCGCGGCGAAAGGCTCTCCCTCATGGTGGACGGAGTTCCGGCGCTCGAGGTTCGCGACGGCACCCATGCCTCCGGGATGGTCGGGTGCGGGAGCCTCGAGGCTGCGCGTGCCCTCTACGGGCCTTTCGCTGTGGAGGAGCTTTGATGGGAGAGAGCGTTTTCGCGGCGGGTTCGGTTGCCAAATCCGACTGCAGGGCGACGTTTCGGCCCTATTCTGCCGAGCCCGGCGCCCTCGACCTAGTTGTCCGATCGAGCGTGGGAGCCTTGTTCGGCGAAGCCATCGAGGCCGCGGCCCGAAGGGTGGCGACGGAGTTCATGGGCGTCTCGGGGACTCTCGAGATAGACGACGACGGAGCCCTCGACTATGTCATCGAGGCGAGGGTAGAGGCCGCGCTGAGGCTCGCGGGCTTGGAGCGCGAGACGGCACCCGGATCGGCGCGCCGAGGCTCGGCCCAGCGCT
>DATCUA010000239.1:0-9707 GCA_036567645.1 Rectinemataceae bacterium
AAGGAGTCCGCATGGCGAAGTTCAGCCCCCACGCTGTCGTGGGCGAGCTCTCAATAGACGAACTGCGGTGGACCGGGGGCTTCTGGGCGGATCGACTCGATGTCTGCCGCGAATCGATGATCCCGAATATGTGGAAGATCCTCTCGAACGATTCCCTGAGCCACGCCTATGCCAACTTCCGCATTGCAGCCGGCATGGAGAAGGGCGAGCACTCCGGCCCCCCCTTCTTCGACGGGGATCTCTACAAGTGGCTGGAATCCGTGGCCTCGATATACGCCGTCACCTCCGACCCAACTCTCGGCTCTCTCATGGACGAGGTCGTAGCCGTGATAGCCAAGGCGCAGAGGCGAGACGGCTATATCCACACTCCGGTGATCATCGCCGAGAGGATCGCGGCGGAGGGGAAGGCGCCGGCTGAGGCGGCCACCGAAGCGGCTTCCCCTGATGCTTCCGCCCCAAAGGCGCCAACCGCCTTAACCGACCGACTGCACTTCGAGGTGTACAACTTCGGCCACCTGATGACCACGGCCTGCAGGCACTTCGAGGCAACGGGCAAGAGAAGCCTTCTCGATGTAGCCATCCGGGCCGCCGACTACCTCATCAGTCGCTTTTCCGCCCCCGATCCGGAGACGGCGAAGAACAACATCTGCCCAGCCCATTACATGGGACTGATCGAGCTGTACAGGATAACGGGCGAGCCGCGCTTCAGGGATTTCGCGTCAGCCCTCATAGACAGCAGAAACCTCATACATGATGGGACTGACGACAACCAGGACAGGATACCCTTCAGGGATCAGAGAAAAGCAGTCGGCCACGCGGTGCGCGCCAACTATCTCTACGCCGGCATAGCCGATGTCTATGCCGAGACGGGCGACCAGAGCCTTCTGCCGGCCCTTTTTTCCATCTGGGACAACGTTGCGAGCTCCAAGACTTACATTACGGGGGCCACGGGAGCCCTCTACGACGGTGTGTCCCCGGATGGGGGCGAGGACCACTGGTCCATCCAGAGAGTGCACCAGGCCTATGGCCGCGAATACCAGCTCCCCAACACCACGGCCTACAACGAGACCTGCGCCAATATCGGCAATGCGCTCTGGAACTGGAGGATGTTCAAGATAACGGGAGAGGCCAAGTACATGGACGTGGTGGAGACGGTCCTGTACAACAGTCTCCTCTCCGGCATAAGCCTGGATGGAACCAAGTATTTCTATCAAAACACCTTGCGCGAAGAGAAGGTCATGCCCGTCCCCCTGCGCTGGCCCCGCCACAGGGCATCCTACCTAAGCTCCTTCTGCTGCCCACCCAACGTCCTGAGAACCATAGCCGGTTGCGGCGTCATGGCTTACAGCCCGGACGAGAAAGGCCTGCGGGTGAACCTCTATGGAGGCAACAGGCTTTCCATCACCCTGCGCTCCGGCGCCCCTCTCGTCCTGAGGCAGGAGAGCGCCTACCCCTGGGAAGGCGAAGTACGCATCGAGATCGAAACCTGCCCGGACTCCGCTTTTTCCATCTCCCTGCGGATACCTGCCTGGGCTCGCGGCGCCAGCCTCGTCGTAGAATCGGGAGGTTCGCGGGAGTCGCGTCCTTGCCAGCCGGGAACCTACGCCCCTATAGAGAGGATATGGAAAAAGGGCGACGCCATACTGCTGAACCTCCCTCTACGGCCCAGGATCGTCCTCGCCCATCCCCTGGTAGAGGAGAGCAGGAACCAGGGCGCCCTCATGCGCGGGCCCCTCGTGTATTGCGTTGAATCAGAAGACCTGCCTCCCGGGTTGGGAATCGGCGAGATACTACTACCGGTCGACGCGGCTATGCGGGAAGAAAAAGGCTCGGGTGTCCTTTCCGGCCTCACCCTTCTCTCCTGCGAGGGCGTGAGGCTGAAGCTGGACTCGGGCGCGGCTGGACGCGCCGCTTCTGTGCCGAAAACCGTCCCAGGTCCGGCTCGCACATCAGCCATGGCGGGCGCTCCCCTCTATTCGGAGCTTGGCAACTATTCCCTTGAGCCCTTGGGCCTCAAATTCGTCCCCTATTACGCGTGGGACAACAGATCCGCGGGCGAAATGAGCGTGTGGCTTCCCCTGAAGTGGAGTTGAGCATGGAAAATACCCGTATGGAGCGGCCCGTCTTGCTCCGCTGCGAGCATCTCGAGCGGCCTTCTGGCCTGACCCTCCCGCGGCCGCGGCTTTCCTGGATTCCTCCCCGGGGCGAGGCGGGAAGCGTCCAGACAGCCTATCGCATCATCTGTTCAGCGAACCCCGCGGATATCGCAACCGGAACCGGATCCTTATGGGATTCGGGCAAGGTCGAATCCTCGGAATGCCATCTCATCCCCTATGGCGGGCCTGCGCTTCGAGAAGCCACGCGAATCCACTGGGCGGTGAAGACCTGGAACGGTGAGGATTCCAGCCCATGGAGCGAGCCTGCGCACTTCGACACCGGCATATTTTCCCCGGAGTCTTGGAAGGCTTCCTGGATATCGATGGCCGAGCCCGAGTACGAAACCTCGAATGTCCTCCTTGTCGAAGGTTCCATCAATTCCAACCGCCACATTCCGGCCCGTTTCTACTACGGCATCTACCTGCGCAAGGAATTCTCCTTGCGGGAAAAGCCCGTCCGAGCCCTAGCCTTCTTCTGCGGCCTGGGCTATGGAGAGCTGGAGGTGAACGGTACCAAGGCCGGAGACCACAGGCTGGATCCGGGCCAGACCGACTACCCCCTCGGAGCCCTCCATTCCACGTTCGATATAACGGAATCGCTGAGGCCAGGCCCCAATGCCTTCGGAATAATCCTCGGCAATGGGCGCTATATAGACGCCTATGGATTCGGCAAGCCGCGGGCCTTCCTGCAAGTAGTCCTGGAGTACAGCGACGGAGAGCGCGAAACCATCGTGTCCGACGGATCGTGGAAGGCCTCGCACGGCCCCATTCTCCAGAACGGCATCTATTCGGGCGAAGCCTACGATGCCCGCCTGGAGCAGGAGGGATGGTCCAGGCCGGGCTTCGAGGAGGGCGCAGAGGGGTCGGGACGCGGATGGGAAGCGGCCGAAACGCTGGCGGGGCCGCCCCTGAGGCCCCAGCTCATGGAGCCGATCAGGAAGACAGCCGAACTTCTCGCCCGCGGGCTCTCCAATCCCGAACCAGGCTGTTACGTGTTCGATTTCGGGCAGAACTTCGCCGGCGTGGCTAGGCTCCGCGTCCGGGGCCCCCGAGGCGCTCGCTTGGAACTCCGATTCTCAGAACTCCTCGACGAAAAGGGGAGGCTCCATCTCGGAACGAACCGGGAGAGCCGCTCCATTGACAGCTACATTCTAAAGGGCGGAGCCGAGGAGATATGGGAACCCAGGTTCACCTATCACGGCTTCAGGTACGCCGAGCTACGCGGCTACCCCGGAGTACCCACCGCCGCAACCCTGACGGGGGTCGTCCTCCACAGCGATGTCTCCGCGGCGGGCTCCTTCGCCTGTTCCGAAAGCCTCGTGAATCGCATCCATTCGAATGTGCTCTGGGGGCAGAGATCCAACCTCATGAGCGCGCCCACCGATTGCCCCCAGCGGGGGGAACGGATGGGTTGGCTGGGCGACGCCCAGCTCGCGAGCGAGGAAGCCATGGGAAATTTCGACATGGCAGCCTTCTATATCAAATACCTCGAAGATATCCGCCTCGCCCAGAAGCCTGACGGAAGCCTATCCGACGTGGTTCCGCCCTATTGGCCCCTCTATCCAGCCGATCCCGCCTGGTCGGCGGCCTATCCCGCCCTCGCGTGGGCCATGTACTGGCACTACGGGGACATGGACGTTCTCGAGCGACACTACGAGGGAATCAAGCGTTATGTCGACTACCTGGACTCCCGCGCGGAAGGCCACATCCTCTACGCACTCGGAAGCTATGGGGACTGGTGCCCTCCTGGTACGATCTACCCCAAGAAGACCCCGATGGAGTTCACCTCCACCTGGTACCTATGCCACGACACCGAGCTCGTTGCTCGCATGGCGAGCGTACTTGGAAAGGTAGACGAAGCCGAACAGTACGCGGATCGCGCGAAATCTATAGCCGAAGCCTTCAACCGGAAATTTCTCCTCGAAGACGGCCGATACGCCACCCTCAAGATGAGCCCGATCGACAGATCCGCGGGACAGACGACCCAAGCCCTTCCCCTCTATCTCGGCATAGTGCCCCCCGAAGCCAGGAAGGCGGCCGAAAGGCGGCTCGTCGAATCCGTGGCCACGAATGCGGATCGGCATATAGATGCGGGAATCGTGGGAGCGCGCTACCTCCTGGAAACCCTCACGGACTGCGGAGAAGCGGATCTGGCTTGGGACGTGGTAACGCAGAGAAGCTACCCGGGCTGGGGCTACATGATCGAGCAGGGTGCCACGACCCTCTGGGAGCGCTGGGAAAAGCTGGCCGGCCAGGGCATGAACAGCCACAACCACATCATGTTCGGCTCGGTAGACGCCTGGTTCTTCAGCGCCCTGGGCGGGCTTTCGCCGACAGCCGCAGGTTGGAAGCGGGTTCGCGTAGCACCGAAGACTCCAGGCAACCTCAGTCATGCCTCGGTTTCGCGTCGGACGCCGCGGGGCGTGATTTCGGCTTCCTGGAGCAGAAGCCCCTGGCTTTCGGGCGACGGGGCGTCCCACCACGCTTCTTCTGGACCATCGGGCGGGGAATTCAGGCTCGAACTCTCGATACCAGACGGAGTTCGGGCCGATGTCGAGATGCCCTATGCCGATCTCGGCAGGGAGCTGAAGCTCGGCGGACGACCTGTCTGGGCCCGGGACGCGGAAGGCGCATCGGAAAGAGCCGCGGATGGCGAGCATTCCGCTGTCAAGCGCGGCGATGTCGTCGTCGTGGAGCTTGGATCGGGCGACTACTCGCTCGTCATGAGCTGGTGAGGAGGAAGGCCGTGCAGAATAAGAGATTCGAGGGCAAGGTGGCGGTCGTCACCGGAGCGTCCCGGGGGATAGGCAGAGGCATAGCCCTACGCTTCGCCTCCGAAGGCGCGGCCGTTGTGACGGCCGCCAACGAAGAACGATGCGCCGAGGTGGCCGCGGAAATAGTCGCGGCCGGAGGCCGCGCCTCCTCCTTCGTCCTGGACGTGACGGACAAATCACAGGTTGAAGCCCTCTACAGCCATGCCGTCTCGGTTTTCGGCCGCCTGGACATCTCGGTACAGAACGCGGGTGTCATAACCATAGCCAAGCTCCAGGATCTGGCCGAGGAAGAATGGGACAGGGTTATGGCCGTTAACACCAAGGGAGTGTTCCTGTGCTGCCAGGCCGCGGCAGCGCGGATGGGACGGGGCGGAAGGCTCATCAACACGGCCTCGGGCCAGGCGAGGCAGGGCTTCATCTATACGCCGCATTACGCGGCCTCCAAGATGGGCGTAGTGGGGATAACCCAGAGCCTTGCAAAGGAACTCGCTTCGCGGGGCATCACCGTCAACGCGTTCTGCCCCGGCATAATCGGCACCGATATGTGGGCTTACAACGACAGGGAATGGGGCAAGCTCCTCGGGCAATACGCTCCGGGAGAACTCAAGAAGGAATGGGTGGGCGGCATACCCCTTGGCCGAGAGGGAACCCCGGAGGACGTGGCGGGACTCGTGGCCTTCCTCGCCTCCGAAGACGCCGCCTACATAACGGGCCAGACCATCAACGTGGATGGCGGCATGTTCATGAGCTGATTGCCGCGCCCCGCCCGAGGTTCGTCCAGGAGGGGCTACGGCTGCATCGCTAGAGAACTTTCCAAGGGAGGTATCTTGTGAAAAGGAAACTTTCGGGCGTTCTGATGGTCATCCTCGCTATGGCCCTTCTCGCCCCCCTCGCGGTGGGAGCCCAGGCCAAGCCCGTGACCCTCACCATGGTGGTGCCCAACACGGTCAACACCAAGGCCTATGAAGCCATCTTCGCGGCTTTCAAGGCCAAGACGGGCAATACGGTGGAAATCCAGGCCCTGCCAGCCGGCGAGGAATACGGCAGGCTCATGCAGACCCGCTTCGCCACCAAGGATTATCCCGATCTCTTCGAGATGGATCCCGGCACCAAGCAATACATCAAGTTCAGGGCTGAAGACACGCTCTACGACTGGACGGACGATCCCATCCTAAAGCGCATCGCACCTTCCACCGTGGAGTTCCAGACCCTCGACGACAAGGTGTACGGCATTCCCTGGGGATCGACGGGCTCATACGGCATCTACTACAACAAGGCCGTGTTCAAGGCCTTGGGAAAGACCCCGCCTGCCAATTGGGCCGATTTCGTCGCGATTCTCAAAGCCGCGAAAGCCGCGGGCTACATCCCCCTCTACGAAGCGGTCAAGACCGGCTGGCCCCTCCAGGTGTTTTCGCTGGCTGCCTGGCCCACCTTCGTCGATCCAGCCATCGGCGACTCGGGAGCCCGCAAGCTCGAGAAGAACGAGCTCAGGCTCAACGCCATCCCAGCCTTCGCCGACGTCCTCAAGCGCCAGTACGACCTCATGAAGGCAGGATACTGCCAGGACAACGTGCTCTCCGGCACCTACGAGGAGCAGCAGGAACTCTTCGGCCAGGGAAAGATAGCCATGTCCGCCCACATCCCGGCCTTCCTCTCCGCCCTTGAGCAGAAGTTCGGCAAGCAGTTCGTCGTGGACAACGTGGGGTGGTTCCCCGTTCCCTCCGACAAGGACAAGGGCGTGGCCATGCTCTCCCCCGCCGGACAGATTCTCGTGCCGCGTCTTACCAAAAACTACAAGGTAGCCGTGGAACTCGTCCGCTTCATGACCGAAAAGGCCAATGTGGATATCCTCTACTCCGTCCTTCCCGGCATCCCCGTCTACACCGAGGCCGTTTCCAACCTCTACCCCGCCCAGGCCGATGTGCTAGCCTTCGTCAAGGCGGGTAAGGCCAAGATCAACATCCAGAACAGGCTCTCCTCGTCCTTCACGGACTACCCGAAAATCCTGCAGAACCTCTTCATCGACGGCAACGTGACGGCTGCCCTCAATCAGCTCGACGAGAACTACCGCAAGACAGGACTCGCCAGGGCCCTTCCGGGATTCTGATACGCGGCCGAACCGGCCGAACGACACCAGGGGGGAAGGATTCCCTTCCCCCCACAGGGGGAAATGGTGACCACTATCCAGAAGCGGAACTACCCGTACTGGTTTCTCCTACCCGCGTTTTCCGTCTTCGCTCTGCTTTTCCTCTTGCCCACGGGTACTGGCTTCTATTACAGCCTCACCGACTGGAACATCAATACGGACGTCATCAACTTCGTGGGGCTGAAAAATTTCCGGGAGCTGTTCAAGGACAAGAAGCTCGTGGCCGCCCTCGCCCATACCCTGACCTACGCCTTCTCCGTCACCGTCCTCAGGAACGCCATCGGACTCGGTCTCGCACTCATGCTCAACGCCAAGCTACGGCTTCGCGGGCTCTTCCGCACGGTGTTCTTCCTTCCCTACATCATTTCGCCGATCATAATCGGTTACCTATTCACCGCCATCTACCACCCATCCCACGGCCTCCTCAACGAAGGACTCAAGCTTATCGGCCTCAAGATTCTCGCCGTAGACTGGCTCAACGATCCGCGCTACGCCCTCCTGTCCACCATCCTCGTCGATGTGTGGCGAACCGCCGGCTTTTCCATGGTGATATACCTGGCCGGACTCCAGATGATCCCTGTGGAGCTCTTCGAAAGCGCCTCGCTGGACGGAGCCCGCTATCCCCAGACCTTCAGGTACATCACCTTCCCCCTTATAGCGCCCTCGCTCACCGTCAACCTCACCCTCTCCCTCATCGGCACTATGAAAGTGTTCGTCATGATCCTCGTCCTCACCAACGGGGGGCCGGGATACGCCACGGAAGTGATAAACACCTACATAATGACCGACTTCAGCCTCGGCCTGTACGGCCAGGGAACTGCGGCCAACATGCTTCTCACCATCCTCATCATAGCCATCGGGGCCCCCGTCCTCCTCTTCCTGCGCAAAAGGGAGGTGGCCCTGTGAAAACGAGAAGAATAAGGCTTTCGGGGATCATCCTCTTCGTGGTCTGCGCGGCCCTGGGCCTCCTCGTCGTCATTCCCTTCGCCATGATCCTCGTGAACTCCGTGAAGAACGCCCGGGAATCGGCCCTCTTCGGCCTCAACCTGCCCAAGCAGTTCCTCTGGAGCAACTATGCCTTCGTGCTCTCCAAGCCCGCGGTAATACGCGGCTTTGTCAATACCATCGTCATAGCCCTGTTCACCGTGGTGGCTACCAACATCTTTTCCGCCATGGCCGCATTCGTCATACAGCGGAGGCCGGACAGGCTCTCCAAGGCGGCCTACTACCTCTTCCTCACGGGTCTCATCGTGCCGGTTTCCATCATCCCAACCATACGCCTGATGATGAATCTGGGCATCCACAACACCTACCAGGGGATGATCCTCTACTACATCGCGGTCAACGTGCCCTTCGCCATCTTCCTCTTCACCGGCTTCATGGGCTCCGTTCCCAAGGAAATGGACGAAGCGGCCATGCTCGAGGGCTGCGGCAAGCTCAGGCTCTTCTTTTCCATCATCCTGCCCATGCTCTCCACCGTCTTCGTCACCTCCACCATCGTCGTGGCCATAGCCGTCTGGGACGACTTCATCGGTCCCTTCTACCTGATCTCCGATTACAAGAAGTGGACCATCGTGCTCAACATCTATTCCTTCGTTTCGCAATACGAGACCAACTGGGGGGTGGTGTTCGCCTTCCTCATGCTGGTCATGGCGCCTATACTCCTCTTGTACTTCACCCTCCAGCGCTACATCATCTCGGGGGTGACGGCCGGATCCCTCAAGGGATAGGCGCGGGCTGAAAAGGAGAACCCATGTCCGAAGATAGGGGTAAGGAAATGCTAGCCGCCACGCGCAGGGAGAGAATCCTGGAGCTCATCCAGGAGGAAGGAAGCGCGAGAGTGAAGATGCTCAGCTCCCTCTTCAAGGTATCCGAGCCCACGATACGCCAAGATCTGGAAAAGCTGGAGGCGGACGGCCATGTCGTGCGCGAGCACGGGGGTGCCTTCCTGCGCACCGTTTCCCAGCAGGTGGGATCCCTCACCCTCCAGCGCCTCGAGAATATGGACAAGAAGATACACATAGCCAAGAAGGCTTCGGAGTTCGTGTCTCCCGGATCCTGTATAATCTTGGACTCGGGCTCCACGATAACCGAGTTGGCCAAGTGCCTAGCCTCCGTGGACAACCTCACTGTCGTCACCAACGCCCTCAACATAGCCCTCATCATAGGCGCCAACCCCAGCTCCCAGCTCCTGGTGACAGGGGGCGAGTTCAAGGCTCCCACCCTCTCCCTCACGGGCGAAAGGGCGGCTGCTTTCATCCGCGGGCTCCATGTGGATAAGCTCTTCCTGGCCACCGGTGGGATATCCCCCATCTTCGAACTCACCTATCCCGGCTTCAGCGACATTGTCGTAAAAAAAACGATGATCGAATCGGCGCGTGAAACCTATCTCCTAGCCGACTCCACCAAGTTCGGCAAGGCGGCATTGGCATCGCTCGGCTCGATAGCCTGCGTGGACTGCCTCATCACCGATGAGGGCATGGATCCCCGGATCGCCGAAAAGATCGAGGCCCTGGGCGTTAGGGTCATCGTCGCCTAGGCAGGCGGAAAGCGATTTTTAGCCTCTGGAGGCATTCTTGGATTCTATAGAAAATCTCAGGCGGATCGCCCTGGATATACGAAGACGGGTGA
>DATCUA010000240.1:0-1745 GCA_036567645.1 Rectinemataceae bacterium
TGCCCCCGAAGCCCCCCAGCATCCAGAAGAAGACAGTGTGCAAATCTTTGTCGTTCAAGGCCACGATCAGGGAAACAATGGCCGACACGAAAGCCCCCACCGCCGCCCCCGCTAAAAGGAGGGCCGCCGTCGGCGAAACCCTCTTGTTGGCCCTGGCCGCCCCGTATACGAGAAGGGCCGAGGCCAGGGCTCCCGCGAACGCGGAGATTTCCACCGAGCCCGCGAAGCCCAAGCCCAGCTTTCCCCCTGCCACGATGGCGAGGACGGCCCCCAGGGAAGCCCCCGAGGACACGCCCATCGAATAGGGATCGGCCAAAGGATTGCGAAAGAGCCCCTGGAGCACGGCCCCGGCGGCTGCCAGGGAAGCCCCAGCCACTCCCGCCAAGAGCGTCCTGGCGAGCCTCAGCTCCCAGACGATCGCCACCGTTACCGCATCCACTCCCCTGTCCACGCCGAAGAGCTTCTCCCCCAGGACGGCGACCACCTCGCTCGGCTTTATAGGTACCGAACCCAGGCAGAGGCTCGCCAGGAGTGCTGCCAGGACGAGGATGCCCAGCGCCAAGACGGCCAGGCTCCGCCTCATCGCGGAATCCTCATCTGAAAAGCTCCGGATGCAGAAACTTGGCGGCAAGCCTCACCCCATCCACGACCCGCGGCCCGGCCACGGATACCAGAGCTGTGGGAAGGAGGACTACTCGCCCCGTCCTGATGGCGGGCACGCTCGCCCAGCCGGGGCGCTTGGCGAGGCTGGCTAGAGTCAGTTTGTCCTCGTGATCGTCGGCCGCCATGATGACTTCGGGAGCTCGGGCTACGATCTCCTCGGAGCTCACCACGGGCCATGGGGTTTTCAGATCGGAGAAGATATCCCGTCCCCCCGCAGCCTCTACTATGGCGTGCTGAAAGGTGGATAGGCCGCAGGTCATGAGCGGCTCGTCGTAGACCTCCCAGAACACCTTGGGCTTCTTGGATTCGGGGAGGCCTTCTAGAACTTTCCGGATCGACGCGAGCCGGGCGCGGAAATCCGCGGCCTCGGCCTTGCCCCTCGCTTCGTTGCCTGTCAGCCTGCCCAGGGCTTCGAGCCCCGCTGCTATCCCCTCGAAATCGGCCGGATCGTAGACATAGACGGGGATCCCGTAGCGGGCTATGTCCTGGGCTATCTCCCTATGGACAGCCCCGGAGCTCACCACCAGCTCGGGCCGCAGTGAGAGTATCTTCTCCAAGGACATAGACTGGGCCGAAAATCCCCCGATCTTGGGAAGGCTCGCGGCCTCGGGCGGATAGAGGCAGTAGCTCGTAACGCCCACCACCTTGGCCCCCACGGCGAAGAGCATCTCCGTTGGCGCCGGTCCCAGGGAAACCACTCGGGCGGCGGGCTTGGAAAGGCGCACAATGGCTCCTGCAGAATCGATCGCTTCCAGAGACGAACCCTGGGCGAATACATTCCCGGCGCAGATGGCTAAAATCGCCGCGGCTACCGCGGCTCGAATTCTATTTCGCTTCATTCTTTGTCCCTCACTCCGGCCGACTCGAAGGTGGCCATGCCGTTCAAAGCCGCGCACGCGGCCCTGCACAGGGAAAACGCGAGAGCCGCCCCCGTGCCCTCGCCCAGCCTCATATCCAGATCCAAAACAGGCTCGAGCCTGAGCTTTTCGAGCATCAGCGCGTGTCCCCTATCGGCCGAAACATGGCCGGCTATCATATAGTCGACACTCGCCGGGCAGAGGGCGGCCGCCAGGAGGGCGGCG
>DATCUA010000241.1:0-9789 GCA_036567645.1 Rectinemataceae bacterium
AGTGAGGCATTTCACCCGCCTTTCCCAAAAGAACTACTCCATCGACAGCCACTTCTACCCCCTCGGCTCCTGCACGATGAAGTACAATCCTAAGGCTAACGAAACGGCAGCATCCCTGCCCGGTTGGAAGGGCGCCCATCCCATGGCAGGCGACGGTCTCAACCAAGGATCGCTAGAGGTGCTCTACAGACTGCAGGCGAGCCTAGCCGAGGTCGGTGGCTTTTCCGCCGTATCCCTCCAGCCGGCAGCCGGAGCCCATGGAGAGCTGGCTGGTGTGTTGATGATCCGAGATTATCTGCGCTCCAGAGGCCAGGGCTCCAGAACTGTCATGCCCATCCCCGATTCGGCGCACGGCACCAATCCCGCTTCCTGCACCATGGCCGGGTTTGCCACCAAGACCATCCCTTCGGGCAAGGACGGCAATATCGACCTAAAAGCCCTCGAGGCGGCTCTGGACGACTCGGTAGCCGGCATCATGATAACGAATCCCAATACCCTTGGGCTCTTCGAACGCAGGATCGAGCGTATAGCCTCCCTCGTGCACGCGGCTGGAGGGCTTGTATATGGCGACGGCGCCAACATGAACGCCCTCACCGGCATCTTCAAGCCCGGCAAGAGCGGAATCGATGTCATGCACTTCAACCTTCACAAGACTTTTTCCACCCCCCACGGAGGCGGAGGTCCGGGCGCAGGGATGGTAGGGGCTGTCGCCAAGCTCGCTCCATTCCTTCCCGGCCCAGTTGCGGTCAAGCGTGGCAGATCCTACGCCTTGGAGATGCCGAAAAGCTCGATAGGCCGCATGAAAGCCTTCTACGGGAATTTCGGCGTCTTGGTCCGCGCCTATGCCTACATCCTCATGCAGGGAGCCGATGGCTTGAGACGGATAGCCGAGCATTCGGTCCTCAACGCGAATTATCTCAGGGCTAGGCTGGAGAAGACTTACAAGCTCAAATATGGCAGGCCATGCATGCACGAATTCGTCGCCATGGGGGATCTTGCTCCTGGTATACGCACCCTCGACGTGGCGAAGAGGCTGATCGACTACGGATTCCATCCGCCTACCATCTATTTCCCCCTCATCGTGCCGGAAGCCCTCATGATCGAGCCCACGGAGACAGAGAACAAGCGCACTCTGGACGCTTTCGTAGAGGCCATGGCCGCGATAGCCCAGGAGGCCCAGACCGATCCGCACCTGCTCCACGAGGCCCCGAGCACAACGCCTGTCGGGAGGTTGGACGAGGTGGCTGCTGCGCGCTGTCCCGTGCTTTGCTACAGGGGTTAGGGAGGTACTGAAAGAGGACGAATCCGGGGGTGGGCTTGGCTCATCCCCGGCGACTTTACGGGAGTCCGTCGATGTGCTTTACTCTATCGAGAATGAATTAAAGTCGAGTACAAGGGGGCTCTGTGCCTTTCGTATCCATCATCCTATCCGCAGCTATCTCATCGGCCCTCCTGCCTGCCATAATCCATTTTGCCCATAAATACAAGCTCTACGACAGGATCAACGAGCGGAAGATCCACAATGGCGATATCCCCCGTCTCGGCGGCGTGGGCATAACCCTATCCTTCTTGGTCGCCTACGGCATCATAGGCTCGCTCGAGGGCATCAGGGCAGACGAGTTCTCTCGGCAGTACCATCTCTGGCCAGTGCTTTCTGCAGGTACCGCCTTGTTCGTCCTCGGCCTGGTCGATGATCTCATCGATCTGCGTGCCCGGATCAAGTTCATCGTACAGAGCCTTGCTGCGCTCTTCATCATGAGCTTCGGCTTCCGTTTTAGGGTGATTCTCATCCCTTGGGGGAAGGGGATGATCGACCTCGGGATCCTATCCTTCCCGATCACGTACATCTGGATAATCGGCGTCACGAACGCGATCAACCTCATAGACGGCTTGGACGGCCTTGCGGGAGGGATAGCCCTCATCAGCTCCATGACCTTCGGAATCTTCTATTGGGCACAAGGCATGGCCATAGCTGCCGACATCAGCATGGCTCTAGCTGGAGCGGCAGCCGGTTTCCTCATCTACAACACCGCACCAGCGAGAATATTCATGGGCGATTCAGGGAGCCTCTTTCTCGGTTTTTCGCTCGCCTTCCTCCCCCTCCTGGGGCAGAGGAGCGATGGAGCCGAGATCGGCCTCATCTCGGCTTCAACCACTCTGGCAATCCCGATCTTCGATACGCTCATAGCCATCTACAGGCGGAAGCGGGCTGGGATTTCGTTCTTCACCTCCGACAAGGGCCATTTCCACCATATCCTGCTGAGGAAATTCCAGTCCGTCTCCAAAGCTGTCCTCTGTATCTACTCCATCAATGTCCTTCTTTCCGGGGCCGCCCTGAGCACGATCTTCCTCGGCAGAGATAGAAGCTTTCCGGTGAAGATCGCGGCGCTCATCCTGGTAGGAAGCGCCCTCTTCGTCCTCAACGCCATCAACACCCGCCATCCCGGCACATCGGAAGATGGAGGAGGGCTCAAGGGGCGGCTGCGCTCTTGATGCCGAAGACAGAGATCACCGACGCATCGCCTCCTCCAAGCAAGAAGACTTCTCCCTTCGAACAGAGGCAGTCGGCTTCCGCTATACCGTCGCTAGAGCCCATGTCTGCCAGGTCGGGATTCGGCCTCAGCGCATAGACAGTGCCTGGTTGACTGGAATCCCAGCAGGAGATGATTGAACCTCCTCCGGCCAACGCTATCCAATCTCTTTCCCCTGGCTCTATCAGCCTGGCTGCCAGGGCGGTCGAGCCCACGGCTTCAGAGGCAAGCTCGAAACTCGCTTCCAGTTCGAAAAGAACCTCATTACCGAACCCGTATCGAAGCACGCGCTTCTTGTCGCACAGCACATAGAATCCAGAAGTTGAAGGCGCCACTGCTATGGAGCCTGGCTTGTAGAGAGGATCGGAGGAATCCCTCCGATGGATGAGCTCGATGAGAGACCAGCCTCTGCCGATCACATCACCGAGGACGAAGAGGGCTGATGCGTCCGCGGCCGAAGCGACGACCGCTCCAGAAGGCAGACCTTCGATATCCTGGAGTCCGAGGGCTCCCAGTGTGTTCTCGGGATCGAGAGGAACAACGGCCTGGAGGAGAGGCGGATCGACTGAAGCGTCAATGACGAGAACGCTTTTAGTTCCGGAACAGAGGGCGATTAGGCGAGTATCCTCATCCTCGCCAGAAAAGCAAATGGCTCTAGCGTTGTCGAGGAGGGAGAATCCCGGCGTACTCTTTGTTATCACACGCTCTGACTGGGGGTTCCCCTCTTCGTCGAGCCTGAGGATCCAGAGCCAGTCGGACGCTGAAGAAGAGGCCGCGACGTACCGCCCATCGGTGGAGACGGCCAGCCTGTCGGCGGTGCGGAGGCTCCCGTCTACCCGGATCTTGCCCTTCCAAAGCCTCAAGAACGCGGCGCCTGGACCTGTTTCGGTGAAAGGCGAGGCGAACAGGTGGATCGAGCCCTCCTCGTCGAAACCCGACACGGCTACTATCCCGGAATCCGATGCGGCGAGGGCTTTTATCCTGTACGGGATCCCTGGCTCGGGGATAGGAAGGCCTCCATAAACGCTTGCCGAAGCGAGAGCGGTCCTAGGATAGCTCGCGAGCCAGGCGAAGGGGCCATAGGAGTTAGGATCGGCTACCATGGCCGTGGTGCTGGCAGAACCCGCTCTGCGCCTGGAAACGCTGTTTTCCAAGAAGTCCACTCTCAGTTTGCGCGAAGTCTCGGCAAATGCGCCGGATATCATGGCCACGGTTCCATGAGGATATCTGGGGAACAGTCCCGTAGGCGCTGGCACGGCTTCCCCCGAGGGGATCCCGTTTATATACCAGGAGCCCGACATGCCTAGATCGGGGTAGCCAGGAGAATATTGCGCAAGGCAAGCGATCGGGCTGTCGCGGGGTACATAGGCGGGTATTCCGATGCACGGCGCATCCAGGGGTTCCCAGGGCAGGAAATCCAGGGACATGCTGAGCTCGGGAATCTCCACCTGGACGACGCACTGGCCCTGGGTGATGTATCCAGCGAGGATGAGGACTGTATCGGCGAGCCCTGAAAGCACCTGTCCCGAGTCATCCGTGTACCGGAGCTCCAGGGCGTAGTGCCCAGCCTGGATCTCTTCTCTGGTAAAGGTGGTAGAGCCTGTTGGCAGATCGAAAGGGATATCGGCTTGGGCTGGCTGGGGATCGGCTCCGGGGATCCCGAGGTAGCGCAGGATGCCCGAGAATCTGCCGCCTTCGCACCCCGGCAAAGAGAGGGCGAATGAAAGCTCCAGGCTTCCTGTGCCCGTGAGAGGAGCCATGCCAACCCGCACAGCCATGCTCGAATTGGGCTTCAATACGCATTCCGCCCTGCCTGCGGCCACGGCCACCCCCGACTCGGACAGAGCCTGCACTTCGATGATCCAGGAACCTGGAATGAGAAGGAGCTCCAACGTGCTATCATTGGATTGGGCAGTCTGGCTCGCGCCTCCCGGACCACTCAAGACGACTGAATAACCGCGGGGCTCCCAGGAAGCCTGTGGCAGGATTGCCCTGCGTGTGGATCCGTATCCCACGCTCCGTTCAAGAGAAAAACCCTCGCCCATGAAGAAATCCAGCCTGAGCGCGGCTTTCCCCCCTTCCCATATGTTGGCGCATGAGGTTCCCAGACCAAGGATTGTCGCGAGCAATACAACGGTCGACAGGGCGCAGGCAGGGCGTGGCGCGGCTCGGCAGGCTTGGCATACATGGCCGGTCGCATCCTCGAGTGGCGCTGGCAGCATGAGACGCCTTTCCCGTTTCGCATGGGAATGACTGCCGAGAAGGATGGCATGAAGGGAGAGCAAAGTATCCATAGTGTCCTCCATAGCCTCCACGCCCGCGAGCCCTCGTCTCGCTTCAGGGAAAATGGAGCAGCATTGCCGGCTCGTCCCATTGCGGCTATACTCAAAAACTGAACAGAAAGCGCCCGGCACGCCTTCCAGCCCGGGTAAAACACGAAATGCGGGGGTCCCCCATTGAAGATCCTAATGATCGCCAGCGAGGCGATTCCTTTCGCCAAATCGGGAGGCTTGGGGGATGCCGTTTCGGCCCTGGCCTCGGCCCTCTCGCGGCAGGGGCACGATGTGCGCATTCTGATGCCCCGGTACTACTCCATTCCCAGGGAAAGCCTCGAGAGCCTTCCCGGCCCCATGGGAGTCTGGGTGGGTGGCAAGGAGCACTGGACCCAGGTATTCCTGTCTCGGCTCCCCCAGACTTCTGTACCCGTGTATTTCATCGATTACGAGAGGTTTTTCGGACGAGCAGGGGTCTATGGCCCATCTGCCCGAGAGGAATATCCCGACAATCCCGAGCGCTTCGCACTGCTCTCGCGGGCGAGTTTCCAGCTCTGCAGGAAGCTCGGGTGGTTCCCCGATATCCTCCATTCTCATGATTGGCCCTCTTCCCTAGTGAACGTCTACGCTTCCATATTCGAGCGGGGAGGAGAATTCAGGGATACGGCGACTGTCCTCAGCATTCACAACCTCGGCTACCAAGGTGTCTATCCCAAAGAGCACTTCCCTTCTCTCGGACTGGATTGGACGCAGTTCCACGGAGCGGGATTGGAATACCACGACGCCATCAATTTGCTCAAAGCCGGCTTGTCCACTGCCGATTTCATCACTACCGTATCGCCAACCTACGCTCGTGAGATCCAGACTCCGGGATATGGCTTTGGCCTCGACGGACTCCTGCGGCATAGAGCTCGCGATCTCGTCGGTATCCTCAACGGAGTGGATACGCAATTCTGGAATCCGGAGACGGACACGCTGATTCCCGCTAATTACTCCAGCCAGGATCTCTCGGGCAAGGCCGTATGCAAGGAGGTGCTCCAGGATGCCTTCGGGCTGGCCAGGGAGCCTGGGGTGCCCCTTTTCGGGATGGTGGCCAGGCTTACCGAACAGAAGGGAATAGGGGAGCTTTTCGGGCGCGGCTATGGAGCCATGGAAACTGTCCTCGGATCGATGAAGGTCCAGGTGGCCGTCGTGGGTTCGGGGGATTCCTGGTGCGAAGACGAGTTGCGCAGACTTTCCGCACTTTATCCGAACTTCAAGTCCAGGCTGGGCTATGATGAAGCCGCTGCCCATCTCGTCGAGGCGGGAAGCGACTTCTTCCTCATGCCCAGTCGCTACGAGCCCTGTGGCCTGAACCAGATGTACTCGCTCCGGTATGGGACGCTCCCAGTGGTGCATAGGACAGGCGGGCTAGCGGATACGGTGGAGAATTATTCGCAGGAGACTGGCGAGGGAACGGGCTTCATGTTCGACGATCTTACCCCGAGGGCTCTCTACAACACGATCGGTTGGGCTGTCTGGGCATATTACAACAAGCCCTCCCACATCGAGTCGATGAAACGCAAGGCCATGTCGCGGGTTTTCTCCTGGGACGGTTCCGCTCGCGAGTATGCCGCTGTGTATGCCAGGGCGCTGCGGCTAAGGCAATCGAAGATTTTCTGATCCGGAGGATTGTTCCGGGTAAGGTGGAAAGATGGGCGGCGAAGACAGAAAACGAGTATACGACTATAACCGCCAGGAAGTGAGGCAAAGCCTCATGGCTGGTTTCCGCAAGAAGGGGAAGGAAGCGACTGTCGCGGATCTCGCTGCCGTCTCCGGGTTGCCCCTCCAGCAGATCGAAGCCGAACTGCCCGCCCTTGCCGACGAATACGGCGCCAGGCTCAGGGTGACCGACACGGGGGAGATCCTCTATTCCTTCCCCCGCGGCATGCACAGCCGGTACAGAGGATTCAAGCCAGCGGCGGCCAAGGCATTGCGAGCCGCGGCCAAAGGGGCGGCCGCTCTCGGCAAGGCCATGTTCAAGGGCTGGATCGTCCTCATGCTCGTTGGTTATTTTGTTCTCTTCATCGCCATTGCTCTCTTCGCCCTCGTCGCTTCCGTCGTAGTCCAACAGGGCGGAGGAAGAGGCAGAGACGACAGGAGGGGAGGAGGCCTCGGCGGTCTTTGGCTCACAACCAGGCTCTTCGACAGCCTCATCCGCATCTGGTTCTACTCAGAGCTCTTCAAACCAGCCGGCTCGTCGCGCATCGAAGGGGGAGGAAGGCCCAAGCGACCCTTGCACAAGGCCGTCTTCTCCTTCGTCTTCGGCGATGGGGATCCCAACCAGGGTTGGGAACGCGTAGAGCGGAAGGCCGTCCTAGCCTTCCTCCGCACCCACAAGGGACTCATGAGCATCCACGAATTCATGGCCATAACAGGCAAGCCGCCTCTGGAAGCGGAAGAGGCAATCAACTCCTACCTCCTGGAGTTCGAGGGAAGTCCAGAAGTGAGCGAGTCCGGAACCCTCTATTATTCCTTTCCGAAGATCCTCGCCCGAGCCGATCAGGTAGGAGGACAGGGACTCCCGCTACGGGACGAAGCGGGTGGGGAACCAGCCCTGCCGCTGAAGCGCCTTGAAGCGTTTTCTTCAAACGCCCCAAAGGCTGACAGGAGTTTCCGCCTCATCAATCTTGCCAACCTGGGATTCGGCTCCTATTTCCTCTACAACGCCCTCTCCATAGGCGCAGAGATCTACGTTCGCACGCCCCGGGGTCTCGCCTTGCGGCCTGGTTTCGGCTACCTCTATGCGGCTGCCGCACATCTTTTCAGGATGCTCGGGGCGGCAGATCCCATCCCCGGGATAATCTGGGGTCTCGGCATCGTACCTCTCGCATTCTCGGCCTTCTTCTTCGCCATCCCCGCCCTGAGGGCGATACGCTTGAAGAGGAAAAACGAGGTAGTGAAGCTCGAAAACCTTAGGAGACTCCTCTACGGAAAGGCGCTCGAAGGGAAGATCGGTACTCGGGACATGGTTTCGCCGATCCCGGAAGCATCCCCGAACGATCCTCGAGCAGCATCGAGGATGGCTCGGGAACTGGCAGCCTGGCTTGGCTCGGGAGCGGAACCCGAGCAGGATGGTTTTATCTTGAAGGAAATCTCACGGGTGCAGAAGGATATGGCCGGATTGCGATCGAAGGTGGACGCGTCCGCCTTCGGCACAGGCATGGCTATATTCGATACCGAGTCCTGAGAATCCGACCCCCGCCTGTCCTGCCTACGACACGTGTCTCGATATCTTTCCGAGAAGGGCTATCTCACCGCTATCGAAATCGGCTGGGATCATCGAGGGGGTATGATATTCGGGCGAGATGAGGAGGCCGAGATCGAGTGCCTCGCGGAACACTCTTTCATGCTCGGTTTCCGGGTAGATAGGGCGGAGCCAGGGCCCAGAGCGGCTGAAGAGCCCGACGATATGGCGATCGACCTTGGCCCATCGAGACTCTATAGACGAAGCCCTCATCCTCATGTAGCCAGGGATCGACCGCGCGGCAAGAGCGGCCTTCAGCGGGGAGATAGGCAATCCATGCGCCCGCAGGAGAGGAGTCGAGGAATTGGGGAATCCGATCACCCCGGGCGAAAAATCAGGCTCGAGGGGGAGGATGGCGAGGAAGCGATCCTGCTCTCCTCGCTTTCCGATCAAGTATTCGCCGAACGGCCTTTCGGTGGCGAATTCCAACTTTTCGGCTTCGAGGGCGGCGCGCGCTTCCGTTTCGGACGAGAAGAGCGCAAAGCTCAGTACCTTGGGGAATAAAAGACCCAAAGCTTTGAGGAGCCTTCCTTCCCAGGGTGATGGCAGGCCCGACACCAGGCCCTTGTCGATGATTTCCTTGGCGAGCCTGCCCCTGCCCTCGGGTTTGCGACCAAGAACGGTCCTTCCGCCGTCCGCCCAGAGATCGAGCAGGCGGAGTCCGTTTTCAGCATAGAGCCTATAGCCCCTCGCCCTGCGTATTCTGGGCAGGAAGCCGAGGAGCCTAGCCTCCGACGGAGCCTGGGCCGGGCTCATTCCGCGAGCCTCTCGAGCTTTCTCGTGTATTTCGGGAAGAATTGAGCCAGTTTTCCCGTGTCGAACTGTACTATCACCAAGGGTCCCGAGCTTTCGGTCTCGCTCGACTTCAGCACTCTTCCCGGGCCATATTCGTCGTGATAGACGGCTTGGCCGGGTTTCCAGAGCGCGGATGGAGCTCCCGGGGAGGTTTGCGCCGGAGCCGGATCCATACTTCGCCGATCATGCGAAAGGATAGCACGCGGCGTAGCATGGTCCGATCCACGGGCTCCTTGAACCGGTAGCCGGGGGGCGGGACGGGGCGTGTCCAAGGGGGGAGAGGGATGACGCATCCCGAGCCGGCGCGCGTTCGAACCGCCCGGCCACAGTTCGTAAAGAGCAGGATCGAGTTCGGCGAGGAAAGCTGAAGGAGAGGTTTCGAATATCCTTCCCCTCACCCTCCTCCAGCGGCAGGCGCTCAGGTAGAGCAAGTCCTTCGCCCTCGTGGCAGCCACATAGAAGAGCCTACGCTGCTCCTCCAATTCTTCCCCCTCCTCGTCGTCGCGGGGGAAGAGGCCTTGTTCCAGACCTGTGATTATTACGAGAGGGAACTCCAAGCCCTTGGTGTTGTGCATGGTTATGAGGTTGACGGCGTCTTTTCCCGCGGCGCTGTCATCGGCTTGAAAACTCCTGTCCAACTCTATGGTTTCCAGGAACTCTGCCAGGCCCTCTGGCGCCAGGGGATAGAGGGAAGCGGCCGAAACCAACTCCTCGATATTCGTCAGCTTCTGTGTGCCTGCGAATTCGTCCTGGGATCTGTGGTACTCCACGAGTCCGCTCTCGGCGGCTATGGTCTCCAGAAGTTCGCCGAGAGAAGTGGAGCCCCTGTCTCCAGCTTTGCCCGCCCGGCGCCGAAGTGGCGTACCCCCGTCCGAGAGCGAGTAGGGTCCAGCCTGGCCCTCAT
>DATCUA010000242.1:0-6570 GCA_036567645.1 Rectinemataceae bacterium
CCGGCGCGCCTATTCTCCAGGTCAAGGATCTTCGAAAATATTTCCATGTAGCTAAAGGAAATCTTCACGCCGTTGACGACATCTCCTTCGACATAGCCAAGGGGCGGACCCTCGGCATGGTGGGCGAATCGGGCTGCGGAAAATCGACTACGGGCAGGCTCCTCGTGCGGCTCCACGAAGCCACCTCGGGCTCGATCTTCTACGACGGCGTTGACGTGGTGCGGGCGTCGGAAACCCAGCTCAAGGCCCTGCGCACGCGCATGCAGATGATATTCCAGGACCCCTACTCCTCCATCAATCCCCGGCACACCGTAGCCTCCATCATAGGCGAGCCCCTGAAAATCCACAAAAAGGTGAAGGGTCAAGCCGAGTACGAAGATAGAGTGCGACAGCTCATGGCTACCGTGGGCCTGGCGGACAGGCTCTACGACGCCTACCCCCACGAGCTGGACGGAGGAAGGCGCCAGCGCATCGGCATAGCCCGCGCCCTCGCCCTCGAACCCGAGTTCATCGTCTGCGACGAGCCCGTGTCCGCCCTGGACGTGTCCATCCAGGCCCAGATCCTCAACCTCCTGATGGACCTCCAGGACAAACTCGGCCTCACCTATCTCTTCATCACCCACGACCTCTCCGTGGTGAAGCACATATCGGACGACATCGTCATCATGTACATGGGCCAGATCGTCGAGATGGGTCCCACGGAAGCGCTCTTCGCCAAGCCCATCCATCCCTACGGAAGGGCCCTGCTTTCGGCCATACCCATACCCAAGCTCAACGCCCGTAGGGAACGAATCATTCTCAAGAGCGAGGTGAGCTCGCCCATAGACCCCAAGCCCGGCTGTCGCTTCGCCCCGAGATGCGTCCACGCCAAGCCGGAATGCCAGGCATCCGACCCCGCCCTGCGCGAGGTGGAGCCCGGCCGCTTCGCCGCCTGCCATTTCGCCGGCGATTTCGTCTGAACAGGAGATGACCATGACACCCAGCCAGGCACAGCTCGAACGATTCGCCGAAATCACCCAGATCCCCGGCATAGCCGCCCATGAAATGCGCGTGCGCGAGTACCTCAAGAAAGAGCTCTCGCGCTTTTCCTCCGAGCTCGTCTTCGACGGACTGGGCTCGGTTTTCGCCGTGAAGCGATCCAGGAAACCGGGAGCCCCCCGGCTCATGATGTCGGGCCACATGGACGAAGTGGGCTTCGTGGTAAAGCAGATAACCCCCAAGGGCCTCATCAAGTTTTTTCCCCTGGGCCGCACCTGGGAGCACGTTATCATGGCCCAGCGCGTCACCGTCTATTCCAGCCTCACAGGCGAAGCCTTTCCCGGAGCCGTAGCCTCCATACCGCCCCACCTTTTGGCCGAAGACGCCTCCAAGAAGCTCCTCTCCATCGACCAGATGCTCATAGACATAGGCGCCTCATCGAAGGATGAAGTCCTGGCATCCGGTATCCGCCCCGGAGACATGATCGTGGTGGACGGGCCCTTCGTCCCCCTCTTCGGGGGCAAGAAGCTTCTATCCAAGGCCTGGGACAACCGCTTCGGCTGCGCCTTGGCCCTCGACGTACTCGAAACCCTCGCTGGCGAGGAACTCGAGGTGGACCTCTACATCGGCGCCACCGTCCAGGAGGAATCCGGCCTGCGCGGGGCAAAAACAGCCGCCTTCACAATCGAGCCGGAAATCTCCATCGTCTTCGAATCATCAGCCGCCGCCGACAACACGGGCGATTCGGAAGAGCTGGGCCAGCAGGGCAAGGGCGTGCTCATGCGCTTCCTCGACCGCACTTCCATCACGCATAGGGGCCTCTTCCTCTACGCCACCGAGCTGTGCGAAAAATCCCGGATACCTTTCCAGTACTTCATGGCCCTCGGAGGCACCGATTCGGGTGAAATCCACACAGCCCGCTCCGGCTGCCCCTCCATGACCATCGGCGTGCCCTCGCGCTATATCCACACCAATTCCTCGATCATGGACTACTCCGACTACGAAGCAGCTAAAGCCTTCGCCCTGGCCTTCGCCCGATCGATGAACAGGTCGACGCTGGACAGCCGCATATCGAGCTACAGCCGCTAGGGGAGGATCTCCGTGCAGCCCATCTTCGACCTGCACGCCGACGTCTTCATGGATCTCGTCCGGCGGAGGGAAGAGCGCATAGCGGCAGAAGGGCTCGGCGGGCCGCGCGATCGCCTCGAACTGGAGCCGCGGCATCTGAATCGCATGAAGGCCGGCGGCATAGGCGGCGCCGTCCTCATAGACTGCAGGATGGCGGGCGAAATAGCCGAACCCCTCCACCTCGAACGATTCATCCAAACAGTACCTCTCGAATTGGAGGCAGCGGGCGACAGCGTCGCCTGGGTTCGCTCCGCCGCCCAGCTCCGTGAAGCCCGCGCTGCGGGACGGTTCGCGGCTATCGTTGGCTATGAAGGCCTTTCGCCCATGAAGGGCGACCTCTCCTGGCTGCCGCGCCTCTACGCGGAAGCCGGACTCAGAGTGGCCGCCCTTACCCACAACGACGACAACGAACTCGGCGGGGGAGCCCTGGGAGCGGAAGGCGGGGGTAAAACCCCGAGTCTGGGCTTGCGGGAAAAGGGGCGGGAAGCCCTCTCCATACTGCAGGATCTTGGCGTCCTCATCGACCTTGCCCATGCAGGAAGGAAAACTCGGCAGGATATCCTCGAAGCATCGAAAAAGCCCCTGATGCTCTCCCATACCTCGGCTGCCTCGGTGTACGACACGGGCCGCAATCTTTCCGCCTCAGAAATGCGCGCCATAGCCGAAAAAGGAGGACTGATAGGCTGCATGACCAGCGCCGCCGCACTGGCTCCCCTCTCAGAGCGAGGCTCCCACACCCTGGAGCGCTACATGCTCCACCTGAAAGCCATGCTCGACGCTGTAGGAACCGAACATGTAAGCCTCGGGCTCCATTTCTGCGAATATCTCTATACCGAGGAAGAATATCCCCCGGTTTCCGGCCTGGAGGACGCATCGAAGGCGCAGTCCGTCATAAGAGAACTCGAAGCCCTCGGCTATTCGGAGGCGGAAATCGAAAAGATAACCTGGGGCAATTTCCAGAGAGTGTTCGGCGAGGCTGTGGGCTAGGCTGTCGGCTAAGCCCCGGAACCGGCCTCGCCGCCTGGCGCAACGCCGGACTTGGCGCCGAGCTTGATGCGCATCTCCAGCGGGCTCAGGGGCTCGATACCCTCCTCGCTCCCCCGGCCTACGGAAAAGTTTCCTGCCTGGAGCCAGGCATGGGCGAACGTTACGCCCGGGCTCGCCTTCTTGGCCTTTACCCGCCCGAACGCTATCTCCATCCGAATGCCTTCCCTGCCCAGAATAGCCCGGGCTACCAGGGCGCGCCGCAGACAGCTCATGAGGAAGGGCCCGCTTTTTGACCCGGCAGCGGAAACGGCCGCGTACACCTCTGCGGCGCGCCCCCTCGCCCGCCCTTCCGGCTCGGGCAGAAGCGCAGGATCCCCCCTGAACACCCAGGCCCGGTTCCATGACCAGGGCAGGCACCTGAGCCTGACGTCGGCCAAGGCCAGCCGTGCCCAGGCGCCGAGGAGGAGAGAAAGCTCGTAGCCCTTATACCGCATCTTCCAGAATGCCCTTGGACTTCAGCGACTCGATCAGGGCTAGGCAGTCGGCCCGCACCGTTTCCGCCGGAGCGTCGTATTCGGCGCAAACCGAGGCTATGGCCGCTTCGGCGCTCCCTGAATCGGCAATTGCCTTGAGCATGGAGTAGGCTGTGGCGTTGAGGCCGAAATACTTGCCGGAACTCTGGTCCATGAGGACGGCCTCTCCGTCCACCTCGCTCACCATGACACCTTTCCTGATTTTCAGCATGTTCTATCCTTTCAGCCCCAGACGTTCGATAAAATCGAGAACCTCGTTCAAGCTGTCTTTTCCGATTGGCCGCTCGAGCACGAACACGGGCACCCCGTCCAGCTCCCTTCCCGCCAGGGCCAAGAGGGTTTCCGGCTCGTCAACGCCCTTGAAGGAACACACATGGGGGAACACGGCCTTGGCCTTGGAAAAGCCCTTGAGCGCGAGCGTGTTCAGCCGCTCCCCTGGATATGGCCGCAGTACGCAGATCGCACGCAAGGGCGCAGGCTCGAGCTGGGCATCGAGGGCTACTCCCCGCTTGGGCACGCCGTCGTATCTGTCGTGCTCGCCCCCGCTCAAGCCGAAGAGAGCGGCGGCAGCGTCGGGCATGAGCCTCGCTATGGGGCTTCCCGGCCAGATATCCCCCCGGGGAGAGAGGAGGGCCAAGTCGTTGCAGAGGGATTTCCAGCCCCTCAAGGTGAGGGCAGCAACCGTCGTGGACTTCCCCCCGCCCTTTTCGCCCAGGAAGAGGACGGCTCCCGCGTCCTTGGCGGCGGCCGATCCGTGGAAAGTATAGAAACCGCGCTTCTTCAAAAGGAAGATCATGGCTATGCCGATCACCATTGAACCGAGCATGCCATCGTCGGAGCCTTCCGCCCGCTCGAAACGCAGTTCGTCCTCTCCGCGCACGAGAATCCGCCCAACGCGGGGCGATTCTATACCGACAAGCCCGCCTTCCACCGCGTAGGAGGCAATGCCCAACGATTCTGTAAAAACGGTATCTCTGTAGGGCAAGGCCGCTTCGCCCTCCAAAATACTGATCCACTCTCCCGAGGTGTCGGGTATCCGCTCGTCCGCGGGCATTTCCGGCAGTGGCAGGCTCAGGTCTGAGCGTATGCGTGCTCCGAATGCTCGGTAAAAATTCATGCTCGCCGGCCCTCGCCGTCGCAGTGCCCCCGCTCCGTTACTCCTGCCCTACTGGAACGATGCCGCGCATAGCGCCTGCGCGCCAGGAAGCGCCTTCCCTTCTTGTACATGACTACGAAGGGCCTCAGGAATACGAGGATGAAATCCCATTCCTCGGGAAGGGGCACGATAGCCCTGTCCTGGTCTGTTGGGCGAATCGGCTTCACAACAGTCTCCACCCATTCGCCGAAGCTTCCCGCAAGGCTCGGCTTGTAGACGAACATCATGCCGAGCTGGCCCAGAAGCGATTCCTGGCCGCCCCCTGCTTTCCGCACAGAGGAGATGGCGTATTCGACAGCGTGCCCCAGGGGCAGCCCCCCCCCTCGTTCCCGCCTGGGCCAGAGCCTCGGGCACGGGCCGACCGAAAACCCTCCTGTAGACGCGAAGCGAGAGTTCGAGCTTCCTCCCCATCTTCAGCGCGGCTATGGAATGGGCGAGCCTCTCATGGAACCCGGGCTCCTCACGCTCCACTATGGCCGCCAAATCCAAGAGCCAATGGAGGCTGCACCAGGCATGCTGGACCCCGTGGGCTATCAGGAAGATCGCGTGGTCCACCTCGTCCAGGGTCCGGCACGACCAGGAAACCGAGCTTTTCACCCCGCTTCGGGCTATGACCGAACGCTCGATAAAGCCTCGCATCGTCCCCTCCGAGAATCCAGCCGAATCCTGGCCCCGTGGACTGTGGCATTCCACTCTGAAGGGCTCTCCCTTTTTCCAGAAAATGGTATGATGCGGCAAAGGTTCCCGCGCCGTCCTTTTGCGCGTGAAATCCGGCTCCCATTCCGAGCCCGCCGGCTCGAACGGCATCTCTAAAACGAAGCCGCAGTCCGCCATGGCCGCTTCGATGGCTTCGGGGTCATTCGAGTCGGTGAGCACGTCGAGGTCCGTGCCCTCCCGAACCAGGGGATCGCCGTAGAGCTGAAGGCTCGCGGCTACTCCCTTGAGCCCCAGGAGCCTCATACCCCTTTCCTCGAATGCCCGAGCTAGCTCCGGTAGAACCGCGAGCATTCGCATGCGCATGGCTCGCTGAGCCAAGGTGCGCGCCCCTAAGGCCCGGACGAGGCTCGCTTTCTCTGGATCTCCCTCTTTCTTGATTTCCTGAAGCAGGCGTCCCGCCACCTTGTGGCGAACCGCCGCCGCTATAATCTGGGCATCCTGTACGCCGCCCCGCGGTTCTGACTGCTTTGGATCCGGCTCGATCCAGTTGGCGAGGAAAGCGTATATGCCGGATTCCATGCTGTAAAACCTCCGAAGTACAGCGGATGATTCAGAAAGAGGATACATCGAAGCCGGGCTGAGCGCCACACTGGCCATAGCCCTGCGCCTTAGAACCTCCGAGCAGCTTTTACATACAAGTCGCCATTGGTCTTCAGAGCTGGGCCGGTGGTACCAGTCGGATTGTAAAGATAGTATGCGGCGTTCGTGCCCCCATCGGCCGCAGTGCGCTCCGATGAAGACCAGTAGGGAGCGTTGCGCGTGAATCCTCCGCTTCCCAGATTCGTCCGGGAGGCCGCGAGTTCGTTTCGGGAGGGAAGGAACCAGTCGCCGATCCCGTTGAAGTCCAGGTTCGAGCAATACCATGCGGCGGGATACTTCGAGGAATCGCCCGACGCTATGATTGTTTCCGTGTTTGCCAACCCCGTCCCAACAGCCTCCGCAGACGAACCTGAGACGTAGCTAGTAGAGCTAGCCCATTGTAGGTATCCGGATGACTCCGAGGGACATAGCTCGAGGTACCTCCACGAATCGCTGTATGATCCCTTGTCATAGAAGATTTTACCCCCTGCC
>DATCUA010000243.1:0-4158 GCA_036567645.1 Rectinemataceae bacterium
CCGCTCGACAGGACTCAGGGTTGTCTTGAACCATCCATTCACCGAGGCGGCGAGGGCGGTGATGCCCACCATAGACGTCATCATCATCCAGATCAAGCCGAGGGGAGTGACATCGAAGAGGAGCATCTGGGGGTTCATGACGTAGATGTAGGGGACGAGGAAGGCAGCTATGGCGAGCTTGGTGGCGTTCACCCCCGTCTTCATGGGGTTGGCTTTCGCTATCCCGGCCCCAGCGAATGCCGCCAGAGCGACAGGCGGAGTGACGTCGGCGATTATGCCGAAGTAGAAAGCGAACATGTGGGCAGGGAGGATGATATTGGCCGGGGCTACCGCATTCGGGTCGAGCCCAGCTTTCTGGGCCAGGATCATGACGATTGCCGGGGCCGCTATAGTGGAGGTTATGACATAATTCGCGGTGGTCGGCACGCCCATGCCAAGCAGAAGGGAGGTGATCATGGTGAAGAAGAGCGTGATCACCAGGTTGCCTTGGGCCAGATCGACCAAGGTGGATCCCAGCTTGAGCCCCAATCCCGTGAGCGTTACTACGCCGATGATTATGCCCGCGCAGGCCGTGGCGGCTATGACGCCCAGGGCACCCCGTGCTCCGGCTTCCAGGCCCTTGATTATTTCGACTGGCTTGATGCGCGTGGATTTCCGTATCATGGAGGCGAGGATGGAGAGTATTATGGCCCAGAGGGCGGCTTTCATCGGGGTGAAGCCCGTCACCAGGAGGTAGATGATCGCCACCAGGGGAATGATGAGGTGGCCGCGCTCGGCCATGATCTTCTTGAAGCTGGGCAGGTCCTCCTTGCGCAAGCCCTTGAGGCCGGTCTTTTTCGCTTCGAAATGTACGCCGGCGAAGACGCCGAAGTAGTAGAGGAGGGCGGGGAGGGCTGCCGCCGCTATGATGCGCGCGTAGGGTACGCCGGTGAACTCGGCCATGAGGAAGGCTGCCGCTCCCATGATGGGCGGCATGAGCTGGCCTCCCGTCGAAGCCGTGGCTTCCACGGCCCCGGCGAACTCCGGCCTATAGCCCAGTTTTTTCATCATGGGGATGGTGAAGGAGCCTGTTCCAACCACGTTGGCTACCGATGAGCCCGAAACCGTTCCCATGAGGGCGCTGGACAAGACGGCTACCTTGGCCGGACCGCCCGCAGCCCAGCCTGCTACCGAGTTGGCGAGGTCGATGAAGAGCTGGCCCAGACCCGTGCGCTCGAGATAGGCGCCGAAGAGGATGAACAGGAAGATGAAGGTGCTCGATACTCCCAGGGGGATGCCGAAAATTCCTTCCGTCGTGTAGTAGAGATGCTGGACGAGAGTATCCACCCGTGCGCCGCGGTGGGCGAGCTTGCCGGGAATGTAGGGGCCGATGAAGGCGTAGACGATGAAGACCAGGGCTATGATGACCATGGGCAAGCCCACTACCCGCCGAGCCGCCTCCAGGACGAGGAGGATGCCGAGTATGCCTGCTATCAGATCCATGGTCGTGGTCTGGCCAGCGCGCTGGACCAGCCCTTGATAGCTGATGACGATGTAGATGGGCGCCAGGACACCGAGCACGGCGAGGATCGCGTCCAGAGGATGGAGGGAGGATCTCGACCACTTCTTGCTCGTCGGATAGAGGAGGAAGATGAGGCAGAGACCGAAAGAGAGGTGCACGGAGCGCTGGATCATCGCGTCCAGCACTCCGAATATTGCCGTATAGAGCTGGAATACCGAGAAGGTAATGGCCAAGGCGGCCACGAACTTCCCGAAAAACCCGCTGAATATGCGATAGTCGGATTCCTTGTCGAATTTCTTGAGGATCTCCTGGCTATCTACCGGGGCGTCGTTCGTCTGGAGCGTCTCGCTCATAATCCTAGAACCCTCCTCATGGAATACGAAAGCCTCTTGCCGGCATCGAGCTGTATCAAGGACTCGGGCGGCGCCCATTCGGTGAAAGGACGGAATGTCCCTCCGAACTCAAGCCCGTGTCCCGGCAGATGGGAAATCCGGATCTGCACCTTCGGGAAGGAACGCTTCAGTTCCACGACGAAGCGACCATCCTCTATGCGGAAGTCCTCTCCGCCCTCGGAGGGCATCCCCACTCCGTAGCTATCGTACCTGAGCCTGAGCAATTCGAGGGAATTACCGGCTATCCGAAACTCCTCGTCTACCCTGCTCAGATGGATGGAATGCGTGTACACATGGGAAAAAAGCCCGTCTGGCAGGGGAACCGATTCCAGCTTGGAACCGGATTCATCCAGGATCTCCAAACAGGGCTCCCAGTAGAATCCCCTGGCGAAGAACGCCAAAAGCCCCACGGCGAGGAGGAACGGGGCAAGGACCTGCCCCACTCTGGCCCGTCTCGGGCTTCCTGTTTCCGCCGTGTCCACGGGAATGCTCCATCCAGCAAGCGGGGACGGACGTTCGGAAAACCGCGCGTCCATCCCCGCTGAATCATGCGAAATACCCGGCCGAAAGCCGGCTCGTCATCGGATCACTTGTTCTCCTTGTAGAACTTTTCGGCGCCTGGATGCAGGGGCAGGGACATGCCTTCGAGGGCTGTGGCCAGCTTTATGTTGGCGCCCTGGGCATGGGCGGCTACGAGCCTGGGACCGTTGGCGAACATCGTCTTGAGCATCTCGTATACGAGGTCGGCGTCTATCTTGGCGCTCACCGCGAGCATGGACTTGACCGCTACGGAGGGGACGTCCACGTCGATGCCGTTGTAGGTCTTGGCGGGGACCACTGTGGGAGCGTAGAAGGACCACTTGTCCATGAGCTTCTTGAGCAGCTCCTTGTCCACGGGCACCAGGATGGTCTTCTTGGAGATAGCGAGATCCTGGATGGCGGCGATGGGGAATCCGCCCGTAGTGAAGGCCGCGTCAATATTTCCGTCCTTGAGGTTGGAAGCGGACTCGGCGAAGGACAGGTACTGGACCTTGATGTCCGCGTAGCTGAGGCCTGCGGCTTCGAGTATCTGGCGGGCGTTGGCTTCCACTCCCGAGCCGGCGGCGCCCACGGATACCTTCTTGCCCTTGAGGTCGTAGACGCTCTTGATGCCGGAGGATTCGAGAGCCACGAGCTGGACGGTCTCGTTGTAGAGGCAGGCCATCCCCCTGAGATCCTTGAACGGCTTGTCCTTGAACAGCTCGACCCCATTGAGGGCGTAGTAGCCGACGTCGTTCTGGATGATGACGACATCGACCTTGCCGTCCTTGAGGAGGTTGATATTGGCGGCGGAGGCTCCTGTGGACTGGGCGGTGGCGTTCATCTTGGCGATGTTCTTGTTCCAGATCTCGGCCATGGCTCCGCCGAGGGGATAGTATGTTCCCGCGGTTCCGCCGGTGCCGATGGCGATGAACTTCTGCTGGGCGGATACCGCGCCCGCTGCGAGGATCAGGCAGAGAAACACGAACAACAGCTTCTTCATCGATAACCTCCCGAAATAGCGCGAATTGAGCTTGCCGAAGCGGCGTGACTGGGCCAGTATAGGATGGTTTTCGCGCTTGCGCAACGTGTTTTTCCCGACCGCAGTCCCTTCTGGATCAACGATGATAGTCTCACGCGGCCTCGTGTCATGTATAGATGATTCATTGAAACGTGGATCGGATTCGGGTATCCTTCCTCAGCCTCTTGGAGGCGGGCGTAGGGTTGGAGCCGCGAGGAGCGAAGATGGCTATCGGCGTATCGGCATGGAGAGATGGATTCGAATTGTTCTGGGACGGCCGCATGCTCATGCGCCACGCTTCCTCGCGCCCCTGGGTTTGGATGGACCGCGCACCCGAACCCGGCAGGAAGGCGTGGAGGAGCGCCGGTCCAGCCTTCGCTCTCGAGTCTACGCCCGAAAAAGCCCTGATAGCCTTTCCCGGTTTCTGCAGGCTTGCCTTCGAGGACGAGAAAGATACCCTCAGGCTCTCCTTCTCCCCTCCGGAAGGCTTCCGTTCCCCCTCTCGGCCCGAAAGCCTTCCGAGCCTCCGGCTCCGTCTCGCTTTCGGCTTCCCGCTAGGAGCCTACGGTTTCGCGCCGAGTACGGCCTTCGACCTCAAGGGGCGCTGGCTCCGCTTCAGGAATCCCGGATTCTCGGCAAAGGCGGCCGAACCTTCCGTAGCAGCCTATCCGCGGCTCTTCTCCCCGGATGGATCTTGGCTCGCCGTGAGAGGGGGAGGTGAGGGG
>DATCUA010000244.1:0-1757 GCA_036567645.1 Rectinemataceae bacterium
TCGCGTTCAAGAAGGGCGATTCCAAGACCCTCAAGCTCTTCAACGACGCCCTCGCCAAGGTGAAGGCCTCTGGCAAGCTCGCAGAGCTGGAAGACAAGTGGCTCAAATAGGATGACGAAAGGCTCCCCCTCGTCCGGCCGAGACGACAAAGGCCCCGGCCGGACTACGATCAACGTCACGGACGGCACCCTCATCCCATCGAAGGATGAGGGCGGCCTCCTTTCGGCATGGAACATTTCCTTCTTCGGGGCCATAGCCCTCCTCGTCGCCCTGCCTCTCTTGAGCCCCGATCCCTACCTGCGCATCCTCTCATTCGTGCCTGACGGCCTCATCGCAACCTTCTCCGTCACACTCGTCTCCATTGCCTTCGCTCTGATCATCGGCCTTTTCGCCGGCCTGGGCCGCATCTCGCAGAACAAGGCCATCAACCGGATCGCCACCGTCTACGTCGAGGTCATCCGGGGCATCCCACTCCTGGTACAGCTCTTCTACATCTACTACGCCCTCGGCCCTCTGCTTCGGCTCCAGGGTCCGCCGGCCGCCATCCTCGCCATGTCCATATGCTACGGGGCCTACATGGCCGAGATCTTCCGCGCCGGCATCCAGGCTATCCCCAAGGGGCAGATGGAAGCCGCCCTCGCCCTCGGCATGTCCCGGGGCATGGCCATGCGGCTCATCGTCATCCCCCAGACCGTCAGGATCATCCTTCCCCCCATCGGCAACGAGTTCATCGCCCTTCTGAAGGATTCTTCCCTGGTCTCCATACTCGCCGTCTCCGACCTTTTAAGGCGGGGGAGGGAATACGCCTCCACGTCCTTCAGGTACTTCGAAAGCTATACGGTCATAGCCCTCATCTATCTGGTTATGACCCTCTTCTTCTCCCGCCTCGTGGCGTTGATGGAAGAAAAGTTGAGGCATCGTGGCAGCGTTCATTGAAATATCGGGCGCCGTTAAGACCTTCGGCCACGTCCAGGCCCTCAGGGGCGTAGACCTCTCCGTCCGCAAGGGCGAAGTTGTCCTCATCATCGGGCCCTCGGGATCGGGCAAATCCACCCTCTTGCGCTCGGTCAACCGTCTTGAAAGGTTGGATTCTGGTTCCATCATCATCGATGGGGAGAGCGTAACCGACAACACAGTCGACATCAGGCATATCCGTGAAGAAGTGGGGATGGTCTTCCAGAGCTTCAATCTCTTCCCCCACCTCGATGTCATCGGCAACATAGCCATCGGTCCTATGCAGGTGCTCAAGAAATCCAGGGAAGAGGCCGAGGCTACGGCCAAGCGCCTTCTCGCCAAGGTGGGTCTTTCGGACAAGGAAAAGGCCTGGCCCGACCAGCTCTCCGGCGGCCAGCAGCAGAGGGTGGCCATAGCCCGCGCCCTCGCCATGGGTCCCAAGGTCATGCTCTTCGACGAGCCCACATCCGCCCTCGATCCCGAGATGATCAAGGAAGTGCTCGACGTCATGACCGACCTCGCCAAGGAAGGCATGACCATGCTCGTCGTCTCGCACGAGATGGGCTTCGCCCGGGCGGCGGCCCACCGCATCATCTTCATGGACGCCGGTCAGATCGTCGAGGAAGCCCCGCCCGAGATCTTTTTCAACTCTCCCCGGGAGGAACGCACGCGTCGCTTCCTGGAACATATCCTCTAAAGGAAAAGCCATGAAAGGCTGCATGGGATCCGTTCTGGTCGTGGACCTCGGCGCGGGCTCCTGCACCGCGGAAAAAGTGGGCGAAGAAGTCTACCAGAGCCTTCTT
>DATCUA010000245.1:0-2647 GCA_036567645.1 Rectinemataceae bacterium
TATCCCACCATCTACCCGAGGTTCTGAATCTCGCCGATCGCATAACCGTCCTCAGGAATGGAAAGAAAGTGGCCACGGTGGATGCCCGTGGCACTGACGAATCCGCCTTGATCAAGCTGATGATCGCGAAGGATCTGAGCCAGCAGTATCCGAAGACCGTAATGGAGCCGGGAGGAGAAATATTTTCCGTCGAGTTTGCCGGCAAGCGCGGCTTCTCCATTCGCTCCCGTGAAATAGTGGGCTTCGCCGGCCTGGTAGGCTCCGGCCGCTCGGAACTGGCAAGGAAGGTGTTCGTAGGCGATCCCTCGAAGAGCCTCTCGGCAAGACTTGGCGGACGCCCCTTCTCTCCCAAGAATCCCAGGCAGGCCATAGCCGGTGGAGTGGTCATGATCCCCGAGGACCGCAGGGGCGAGGGCTTGGTAACCGCCTTCGCTGTAGGAGAAAACCTCGCCCTCCCGCGCCTGCCCCTCCTCTCGAAAGCTGGCTTCAGGAGGGAAAGCGAGATACGCGAAAGGAACAGGAAGATTATCGGAGACCTCGGGATCAAGGTGTTCTCGCCCGAGCAGAGGGCGAGCACCCTGAGCGGGGGCAACCAGCAGAAAGTCGTCCTGGGCAAATGGTTCGATGCCGACGCCAAGCTCTGGATATTCGACGAACCCACCCAGGGCATCGACGTTGAAACCAAGAGCGAGATCTATCTGATCATGGAGCGGCTGGCGGAACGCGGGGCGGGGATCTGGTTCATTAGCTCGGATCTGCGCGAGCTGGAAGCGATTGCAGACAGGATCCTCGTGATGCATGAATCGGAGATCGTGGCAGAATTCGCGAGGCCCTTCGCGACCCAGGCGATCCTGGAAGCGATGATGGGCCAACAAGCCAAGGCAGAGGTGAATCCATGAACATGAAGAGCGTCCTTAGGAAATACGGAACCCTGATTGCCCTGTGCGCGATCTTCATCCTGTTCTCCATAGGGGTGCAGGGCTTTTTCGATTCCAACAACCTCATCAACATCCTCACGCAGATAGCCCTCCTCATGATCATCGCCCAGGGTTTCATGATGGCGCACATCGTCGGGGAGATGGATCTGTCTTTCGCCAACCTGGCCAGCCTCGCGAGCGTTGTCGTCGCCGGTCTCATCATCAAGGGTATGCATCCTGCGCTAGCGATACTTCTATGCCTCGCCGGAGGAGCGCTATTCGGGACCATCAACGGGCTCCTCGTGACGAGAGTGGGCATACCCTCACTCATAACCACCTTGGCGACGGGCATAGTGGCCAACGGCCTCATCTACATGTACACGGGAGGAGTATCCTTTTATTCCGGACTTCCCAAGGGATTCCTCTTCCTGGGAAGGGGCAGAGTAGGACCGGTGCCGGTCATTGTCCTAATAATGCTTGGAGTGCTCTTGATCTGCCATATCTTCATCAATAAGACAGTAGCCGGGTCCAATCTCCAAGCCACGGGCGGAAACGCGGCTGCGGCGAGGCTCGCAGGCATAAACACCAGATTCTACAAGATGCTGGGCTTCGTATTGTGCAGCTTCGCGGGCACGTTGGCGGGCATACTCCTCACGTCCCGCCTCGGGGCGGCCAATCCCGAGGGGGCGGGAGGCTTCCTGATGGAAAGTTTCGCTATCGTCCTCCTGGGGCAAACCGTGTTCACCGTCGGAAGGGCGAGCCCCATAGGCACCTTTGTGGGGGCGCTCATAATTGGCGTTCTGAACAATGGGCTCACCCTCATGGGTGCGGAGTATTTCGTGCAGGACATAGTGAAAGGTCTCATCATAATTCTGGCGGTAGTAGTGTCATCCATCCAGACCAAGAAGATGGGTGCCTAACAAATTTTTCTATGGGAGGCAGGATATGAAGAAGAGCGTAATGGCGGCCTTGGCGATCGTGCTCGCTTTCGCCGCGGTCGGTAGCGCGTTTGCGCAGGGGATAACGGTTGGCTTCATAGCCACAAATTTCTCCAACGAAGCCACATCGAGAGCGGCCAACGCCTTCGAGAAGTACGCGAAGGCCAAGGGTTGGACTCCGATCATGCTCAACTCCGCGGGATCCGTGAAGACCCAGGGAGACCAGCTTCAGAACCTCGTACAGAGGAAGGTGAAAGCAATCGTCCTCTCCCACGCCCATCCCCTCGAGATCCAGGACTCGCTGAACGAGGCATTCAAGGCGGGGATTCCAGTAATCACGATCGACTCCGGCTATGTGGACGGAGTGGTAGCCGACATCACGGCAGACAATTTCACCATGGGAGCCAAGATATCCACCTACTTCATGGACAGCCTTGGCGGGAAGGGCAACATAATAGTTCTCAAGTTCCAGAAGCACTATGGCACGAGGCGGCGAGGCAAGGTATTCGACGAGGTCCTCTCCGAGTACCCGGGCGTGAAGGTGCTGGGAGAATATACGATCACATCTCCCCAGACCTACATGGCCGATACGCGCAACGCCATGGAAACCTTCGCAACCAAGTTCAAGGATCAGATCGACGGAGTGTGGTGCGCCTTCGACACCCTCGCATATGTGGCAGGCGATGTCCTCCAGGATAGGGGCATAAAGAACGTAATCATCACCGGTGTAGACGGCAACCAGGAAACCTTCAATCGCATCAAGGATGGCAGGCTCACCGCAACGATAGCCCA
>DATCUA010000246.1:0-4426 GCA_036567645.1 Rectinemataceae bacterium
GGCCGTCGAAAAGCCTGCCGCGGATTTTTTCGATCAGGTTTTCCGAAGGAGCTTCCTCGGTGAATTTCTGCACCCCTATCAAGGTCTGCCGTATCTGCCGTTCCGCGTCGTAGTTGTTGTTCTCGAAGTCCAGGCGAATCGGTTCGGAGCGCAGGCCTCCCTGGCTGGGGAATATGACGAGCCCGAAAGTCTGTTGGACGGCGCTCCTAAGCCCAAGCCGTATCTTATCTAGGCTCTTTTGCGCCTCCAGCCTCTGGGGATCCCTGGCTGGAAGCTCATCGGCGTCCTGTTCCTTGATGATGGCGTTGATCGCCCTGTAGAGGGCCGCGTTCCTTAAGACGTCATCGAGGGTGTCGCGATCCCCCGAGAGGAAAAGGACCCGGTTCTTGTATTCCACCTGGTCGTAGAAACTGAGCCAGTCCGGATGGAGCAGATGATCGCGGTTCGCCTTGGCGTAGGGCTCGGTGACGATGAGGGTGACCTTGTCCGCGCTGATATTCACTTCCTCCCAGGAAGGAAGCACGCGACACTCCTGGTACACATCCCTCAGGTTGGGCTTGAAAAGCTCTTCCAGGTAGGATCTGAGCTCGCGAACCTTGTTTTCCCTGTTGTAGCCTCCCACCATGGTGTGGAGCTGGGCGGCGAGGTTTCGGACATTCTTGAAGTAGAGCCTGCCGTCGTTGGAGAGGTGCAGATACCAGGCTTCGTTGGGGAGCTGTTCCAGCACGTCGGTCCGGACGCGCGCTATGTCGCGGTCGGGCCTGCAGAGCCAGGCTATCACCTCCGTTCCCTGGAGCCCCGTGAGCGCGCCGGGGATATTGGCGAGCGAAGCGACATAGATGAGTTTGGCCGCGTCCTGAGCCTGGCTTCCCCCCAGCTTCCTATCGAGCTCCTCTGCGTGGGATGTCCCGTTGTTGGCGATATCGAGCCGTACCGCCTCGTTCAGGCTCGGATTGATCGTGCTGAACTCCGAATAGGTATCCGGATCGTTCAAATCGATATCGTAAGGATGGATCAGGGATATGGAATCGGCGGCGCCGGACTCCCAGAGCTTGGCCACCACCACGCGCATCATGCGCAAAAGGCCCCGTGTCTGCTGGAAGCCGGGATTGGCCTTGAACCGTCCGTAGAGGTCGCGCAACGAGAAGTGGAAGGGATAGGATTCCCGCAATTCCGTGACATAGGTCTCGGGATTGGCCGCGGTGAGGTCCATCTGCTTGGCTTTTTTCACCGCTTCGGCATAGGAAACCGCGACCCGTTCCCGAACGGCAAGGTCGGGGAGCTTGGTGAAAAGCCGGGTACGAAGAATGTGGTAGACCTCGTCGCCCTGGGTGGCCACCGGCTCTATGGGAAGGGCGCTCCGCCCCGTTTCGCTCTTCAGATTGTCCAGGGCGCTGTTGATTCCCACCGAGCCCGAACTGGCCGTATAGGCGGTGGCGGAGAGGTCTGAAATGACGATCACCACATTGGACAGCTCTTCCTTGTTGGCGGCTACGAAGAGATTCGAGAGCGCGGTGGTGGTTATCTCCGCGAGATTGGACGCGCCGATGGACTTTCCGAGCGCCTGGTTGAAATAGGGTGGCAGTTCATCCAGGAGGATGATGGTTGGTTCGCCCTTGAGGAGATTGATCCAGGAGGAGACGCCCGGCGCCTGGAGCGGGCTATAGAGGGCCGCGAACAGGTCTTTCTTTCCCACCTGGTCGGCCAGGGCGCCCCAAAGCCCCAGGGGATAATCGGACTGGCGCCCGTCGAAGCCGATGACGCGGATTGGTTGTGTTCCAAGATGGAAGTCGGAGCCGAGGCGGGATCTGAGCGATGGGTAGTGGGCGAGAAGCCCCAGGGCGAGCATGCTATGCGTCTTGCCACCGCCCATGGCCTGGGAGAGGAGGAAGGTGGCCGATTGGTCGCGGCGCCCCTGAAGCCTATCGAAAGCCTTTGTAATAAGAAGCTTCATCCCCGCGGTGACGAAGTTTTCGTCGTAGAATCGCGCGCCCGCCTGCTCGTCCAGCTTTCCGGACAGAAAATCGCCCAGATCGAGCACCACATCGCGTCGAGCCCTATCGAACACCGATTGCCGCGGCACACAAAAAGATTTCAGCGAGTCAGGCATGAGCGTCCGCCTTTTTCATGGTTCTTTGAGTCCAGTTTACCATGATTCCTCGATGGGCGACAGAATATCGATGCTTTTTTCTATGCGAGGTTCACACGCTCCCGCCTCTGTTCCCTAGCCTTCCCTACAAGCATCGGCCCTATCCTGCCTCTTACTGTCCCTAGCCCCTACATCAGCCAGCCGCTCACCCTGATGCCTGAGGCTATTTCAAGCCCGCGAGGAGGGCGACGCTAGCCGCGACTATCGCCTCCTGTTGCGCTTCGGGGGATATGGTTGCCGCATTGTCGCCCTTCTGCGGACCATACCAGCCGAACTGCGCGTGGTTGCCCCCCTCGATCACTATCCAGGCCGTTGATGGAGGCAGGAGCGCCCGCGAGGCTCCGATCTTGGCGGGCGTTGAGAGCCCGTCCAGGCTGCCGCTGATCGAGGCTACTCGAATTAGGGACTTCGAGAGATCGTCCGATTTCGCGGGGTACGAAGCCCATAGGATCAAACCCGCGACCGTTTGCCCGTGCCTGCGGGCGTAGCGGGCGGCCATGACTCCGCCGAGGGAATGTCCACCCACAGCCCAGCGGCTGACCTTCGGGAAGGCTGCGATGATGGCGTCGGCCGCTTCCGGATCCAAGACGGCAAGCTTCATGGGCATGGGCGCTATGACGACGAGGAAACCGGCTCGGGCAATCTCGCGCGCCGCGGGGGCGTAGGCGAAATCGCCATATCGGGCTTGCCCACCCGTGCCGTGGTCGAGCATCCCGGGAGGATCAATGCCGCAAGGACGTTAGCGAACGCGGCTACGGCGAATGAAGTAGCTTTTCGTACATGGCGCATCAGGACCTCCTTGTGTCGGTGCCGCCAGCCATCGATCCCGGAAGCGCCGCATGGCGAGCCTCGGCCGCCAATGCCATAAAAGGCGTCAGGTACAGGTAGAACGCGAAGAGTCCGCTCGCCGCCGATGCGCCGATGATGGCCAAGGGCGCGGCCATGGCTATGTTCCAGGGCACGAGGGCGGAGATGAGGATGCTCGAGTTGCCCATGGCGAGGGCTTTCTTTTCGTTCCGGCCCTCGGGATAGACCTTTTCGAGGAGGGGCGCCTGGAGGAAGACGGCGAGGGTTTGGGAGCAGCCCGCGGCGCTCGCCGCAATGCCGCTCGCCAGGGCGGCGGCGAAAGGATTGGATTTTGCGGCAAGGGCGGCGAGCCTGTCCTGATAGGGCCCGAGGGTGCCGAGCTCCTTGAGCAGGGGCGGCAGGGCGCCCGAGAAGAACACCACCAGCATGGGCTTGACCATGGAGAGAAGCCCGCCTCCGTAGAGCAGGGAGAGCTGGGGATGGTCTATCGGCCTGGAGAACCCGAAGATCAAGTAGCGGAGCGCGGCGGCGGCGTCGACTCCCTGGATACCGATGGCTAGGGCAGAGGCCGCTATGGCGCTCAGGGCGATGGAGTAGGGCAGACTGATGCGCGTGAAGGCGGGAAGGAATACGAAGGCGAGGGGCAGCCAGAGCAAAGGATTGCCCAGCTCGAAGAACTCCCTCAGGGAAAGGACCTCCCTGGCGCGGCCCGGATCGAAGGGAAAGAAGAGGCAGAGGAGGGCGTAAAGAGCCGCCGAGGCGAGGAAGGGGAAAACGGCGCTTTTCTGCATGGCGCGCAGGTGCGCCCTGTGTTCCACCCGGCAGAGGGTTGAAACGAGAAGGGCGCTCGAGGAGAGGAAGGAAGCCCTGTCGCCGAAATAGATGCCCGAGAGGATGGCGCCGGCGGTGGGCAGGGGCGCCACGCCACCGGCCCTGCCCAGGGTGAAGACGAGGATGCCCATGACGCTGGCCGCCCCGAGGGAGGAGCCCAGGATGAAAGAGAAGCCCGCGCAGAGGAGGAAGGCGAAGAGGAGGAAGAGGGGAGCGTATATGAGGGAGAGCCCGTGCGCCACGAGGAGGGCCATGAGGCCCGAAGCCCGCCAGGCCGCGCTCATGGCCCCCATGAGGAGGATCACCACGACGACGATCAGGGACTTCCTGAAGCCCGGGACCATGGCGCGGAACAGCCTGCCCGCGGATATGCCGCGCCCGAGGCCGAAAAGGAAGAACATGACAAGCCCCGCGATGACAGCGTAGAGCATGGGAAGGCCGAGCAAGGCGCAGGCCAGGAGAAGTCCGATGAAGAGCGGGGCTTCCATGGGCGCTAGTATACAGGCCGGGCCGTGGATTGGACACGGGCTATTGGGATCGGGGCAGTGGATAGAGTGTTCATGCTTGCGTGGGAAGCTCCATCTGGCTTCACGCCATTCTTGGAGCTCCTGTCGAAGCAAAAAGGGGCTGCCCGAGAGG
>DATCUA010000247.1:0-3160 GCA_036567645.1 Rectinemataceae bacterium
GAGGCGAATCATATCCCAGACGGGGGAAAAAGTGAAGCACACGCCTTCAGGCGAGCAATTCGGCCTCGCAGGCGGAGAAAAGCTTTACCAGATCTGGATCGAACTGCGATCCGGCGTTTCCCACGATCTCGTCCAAAGCCCTCTCCCTTCCGAGAGGATCACGGTAATAGCGCTGGGAAGTCATAGCGTCATAGGCATCCGCGATGGCGAGGATCCTCGCGGCGAGGGGGATTTCCTCGCCCTTGAGACCCTTGGGGTAGCCCGAACCATCCCAGCGTTCGTGATGCGCGAGGATGTAGGGAGCTATATGGCTCAAGTCCGGGGATGACATGGCGATCCTGTAGCCTATTTCGGTATGGGCGCGCATGCCTATCCACTCTTCATCGGAAAGGGAACCGCGCTTCTTGAGTATCCTGTCTTCCACGCCAACCTTTCCTATATCGTGAAGAACGGCGAAAAGCTTCAATTCATTGAGCTCATCCTCGCCCAGACCCGCGCGCCTCCCGAGCTTTTCGGTTATCTCGGCCAGCCGCTCGGCATGAAGCTCGGTTTCTTCGCTGCGCTCGTAGAGAGTGGCTAGGACCGAATCGAGGATGGCCGAAGCGTTGGTGCCCCGCTCCAGGACCTTCTTTTCTCTCATCCTCTCCAGTGCTCTTTTGAGAGCCCCCTGGTATCCGCCCTGCCCGGGTAACGCCGTGGAATAGCCAAGGGCGATGCTTAGCCTTGCTTCCTGGGAATCGACGGCCGCATTGTGATCCTCGAGGCTTTCCTGAATAATCGCTACTCGCTTGGAGAGACCATCCTCGTCGACTCCCGGAAGGAGAAGGCCGAACTCGTCTCCTCCGGTCCTGGCAACCGTATCTCCGGCTCCGCATGTTGCAGAGAGTATCCTGGCAGCTACGGCGATGAGATTGTCTCCCGCGTCGTGATTGAAGGCGCTATTGATGAGGCGTATTCCGTTGATGTTCGCCACGATCACCGAACCCGGGTAGAGGGATTCCGAATCGAGCGTCGCCAGGTTTTCGTTGAACGATATCCTATTGCGCAAACCCGTCAGCGCATCATGGCTGCGGATGAAGGAGTTCTCTCTCTCCTTTTGCTTCGACTCGCTGATGTCTATGACGATGCCCTCGAGGGCTTCGGCCCGCCCCGAGTCGTCGCAGATGGCCTTGCCGTGGATGAGAACCCATTTGCGCGCGCCGTCCGCCGTTTCTATCTCGAACTCCCGGCTGATCTCCCCGCACTGGGATGCGGCTCGAGCCATGTCGGCTACCAATACCCGCCTATGCTCGGGACGGAGTATCTTGAGCACCCTGGACACCTTGACGCCGATGAGCTCGGAAGGCAGGTAGCCGGTGAGGTCTTCGCATCCCCCCGACAGGTAATCCAGCTTCCAGCCGGCTTTGCGCGAACATCGGTATGCCAACCCTGGCAGCTGATCCAAAAAGGCGGCCTTGCTGCGCTCGCTCTCGGCAAGATCCAGCTGTATTCGTTTCCGCTCGCTGATATCCCTCAAAATACACACATGGGTCGGGTCGTCTTTGGAGCCGGAGAACTCCAGAGCCTGAATGGACATATCCGTCCATACTACGGATCCATCCGGGCGCAGGAATCGCTTTTCCATGTCGTATCCCGTACTCAGGCCGCGTTCGAGGCGCTCGAATTCGGCTTTATCGGCCGGCAGATCATCGGGATGGGTGATTTCTGTCCATTCCACCGAAGCCAGCTCTTCCTTGGTCCTTCCCAGTATCCTCAGGTACCGGTCGTTGACCATGGGATAGTGCATCCTCCCCTTCATGAGCGATATGCCCACGGAAGCCTGGTTGAAAATGGCCTGGAGGAGACGTTCCTTCCTGCGGGAATCGTCGTCTTTGGATTGCAGAGCATCCTTTTGGCGCTTTAGCTTGAGCGTGAGCCAGGCTAGACAGAACACGGAAAGCACGAGGACAAAATTCCGCAAAGCCGCTCCCAGGACTCTGGATCTCCACGAGAGTACGTCGTAGTCCAGCCCCAAGGCAGCTATGAGAACCCCGTTTTCATCCTTTATTGGCACCGTGGCGCTTATCCATGTGCCCCAATGATCCCTAGCCGGCCCGGTGATGACAGGAATACTTGTCTTGAAAAACTCGAACTCTTTCTTTCCGGCTTCGCCGTACACTTCGCCGGGCGGGGAGTAGTCCGGGGAGTCGGGAGCTTCCGAGTCGGCGTAGAAGAATATCTCTCCGTTCTTTGTCCCCAACAGATAAGCGAACCTCATGAGGGGATCCGAGGCGCGCAAGGCGGCCAGCCGAGCCTTGAGGTTCTGGTACTCGGGCAGGCTGATATCGCTCTCGTCTCCAGCCAAGGCCAGCACCCATTCGGGAGGGATCATGACCGCGGCCGATCCGGCCGAGGCGAGAATGTGGGCGCTCTCAGCCCGGGAAGCGCCGCTTATGACGCCTGCGATGAGGCTTGCGCCCGACACGAGGGCGAGAATGACCATGATGAGATGGAATGAGGACAGGGCTCTCTTAGCCAAACTTTTTCTCCGGACTTTATTCTATGGGCAGAACCGCTTGGCGCGATTCTCCATCAGTATCGACGATAGGTTGCTGAATGTCAATAATTCTTATACGAACCGTTGCTTACAGAGAGCTCGCGGCCGAAAAAGGCGAATAGTATATCGATACAAGTATATAGTAATTTATGGAAAGCCGTAGTATACTGCTTCCGGCTAGAATCCCAACCACAAATTCCGGGAGATAGATAATGAGCGAAACCAAGAAGATCCTCATCCTTGGCGGCGGCTATGGCGGTGTCTGGGCAGGCAAGATCCTGGAGAAGCATTTCAGGAAGTCCGAGAACGTGGAGATCACCCTCGTCGACATGAAGCCCTTCCACACCTTGATGACCGAGCTGCATGAGGTCGCGGGCTGGAGAACCGAGCCCGAATCGGTCCAGGTGAGCTTCAGGAAAATTTTCGGCACCAAGCGCATCAACGTAGTCTTGGACAAGATCGTCAAGGTGGACTTCGAGGCCAAAAAGGCTTTTGGAACCGTTGCCGACTATGACTTCGACTATATTGTGATAGGCGTGGGAGCAGAGCCCGAGTTCTTCGGCATCCCCGGCGTCCAGGAGAATTCCTTCACCCTCTGGTCCTTCGACGACGCTATGAAGATCC
>DATCUA010000248.1:0-1628 GCA_036567645.1 Rectinemataceae bacterium
ATGGCTTACAACGAGACCAAGCGCTTTTCCAAGAATCCGGATTCCTTCGGCACGGGGAACTTGGCGGGAATAGCCGCTCCGGAAGCGGCGAACAACGCCACCACGGGCGGCGCTATGATCCCACTCATAACCTTGGGCATACCGGGCGATGTAGTCACTTCTGTCATGCTCGGGGCCCTGATGATCATCGGCGTCCAACCCGGGCCCTTGCTCTTTTCCCAATCGCCTCAGATCGTCCGCAATCTGTTCATGGGCTTCATGGTCGCCCAGTTCCTCATGCTCGCCCTGGGCTATCTGAGTATCCGCGCTTCCAACCTCATACTGCGGGTTCCCCTAGGCATACTCTATCCCATAATCCTGAGCCTCTGCCTCCTGGGAGCCTACTCGCTGGGGAACAGTTCTTACGATGTGCTCCTGGCGCTGGTTTTCGGGATTGTCGGGTATTTCATGAAGAAGTACGGATTCTCCGCGCCGGCGGTGATCTTGGGGCTCATACTCGGGCCGATAGCCGAACAGGAGCTGGGCCGGGCGCTGATCATCTCTCACGGCGACTGGACCGTCCTTTTCACCTCGCCGCTTTCCATCATGTTCTACATCTTTTCCCTGCTCTCCCTGGCCTATTCGCTGGGCTGGTTCAGGAAGAAGAAAGCTACGGCTTAGCCCGCCTGCTTGGAGAGGGTGCGTCGGTAGCTGGCGTCCAGGTGGGCGTGCATGGCTTGGAAGGATAGTTCGGGATCCCTCGCCGCGATGGCCTCGTAGACCTTCCGGTGCTCGCCGAGGGCTTGGCGGTGGTCGTCGGTGGTGCGGGGCGCGTCCTTGTATGTCTTGATGATCGATTCCATGATGACGGGGATTATCCTGGTCATCACCGGATTTCTCGTAGCCTCCGCGATGCTCCTGTGGAAATGCAGCTCGGATTCTATGTCCACCTTGCCTTGAAGCACGATCTCTTCCATCTCCGCGAGGCTCGCGGCTATCCTCCGTATGTCTTCGTCGTCGGCTTTCTGGGCGGCAAGCCTCGCCACCCCGGGCTCTATGACCATGCGCGCTTCTATGAGGACGAGGCGCAGGTCGGGCCGCACGAGGAAGTCGAGGCCGAGTGGATCTTCGGCAATGCCGGGCACCTGGCGCACATAGGTGCCCTTGCCTCTGCGTATTTCGATTATTCCCTGGGAGACGAGGGATTTTATCGCCTCGCGGATGGTGGGTCTGGATACGGCGAAGTTGCCGCAGAGCTCTATTTCGTTGGGCAGCTTTTCCCCGGGTTTGAGCGCTCCATCCCGTATGAGGGATTTTATGTGGGAGGCGACTTCCTGGGATCTGCGCGATTCCATGGAGAGATTCCTGTACATGTCCTTCCTTGTCCGGGTACGCCCGAATATGCCAAGCCATTATACAGCGCCTGTCGCTCGGGCAAAAGGAGGGGGCTACAGGAGATCGCTTCCGCGTAATCCAGGGCGGCGAGGACGAGGGCGGCGATGCCGTAGGGGCGATTCTGGCCCCGGGGGATGAAGGTGTAGCCGAGTCGGGGGAAGACGGGGAGGGGTATCGTGGGCCCCGAAACCTCGCCCAGGGCGGGCGTGGCGCCCGGGCGGCTCGGCTTGAGCGAATCGGCCACCGCCTCGAAG
>DATCUA010000249.1:0-2801 GCA_036567645.1 Rectinemataceae bacterium
GGCGAACCCGTAGCCATCCTTGCGCAGACGGCGAGCGCGAAGGGCAGGAGAATGCCTAGCCCCAGTCCATCTAAGGCCGTCAGGGAAAAAAAGAAAAACGGACCCGAGTGGAGCACTCTCGCCAAAGCTCCGCTCATGCCGACAAGAACGAGCTGCGGTCCAGCCGCCCGCGCCCCCTCTCCGATCCACTCGCCTACCCTTTCGAATCCCACCCTTCTCCCGGCGGCGGACAGAGTCGCCGCGAGGAAAATTCCCCAAGCGGCGGAAGGTTGGCCGACAGCCATGACGAAGCGGCCCATGGCTCCTGATCCCAAAGGCTGGGAAGGAAGGCCGGCCATCGCCCCGGCGATCATGAGGCCCGCAGGCAAGAAAGTCAGGCTAGGAATCCTCGGAAGCCTGATAGCCCCGACCTTTTCGCGGAAGACGAAGCTCCTTATGACTAGAGCCGCAGCCAGCGCGGCCGCCATGGGGGCGAGGCTCAACAAGAAAAATCGCGGCAGAGGCGCGCCGAATGCCTGGGCCGCGGCCAGAGGGAGGACCCCAGGAAGGCAGAAAGCAGAAGAAGCCATGATTCCCATCGCGAGGGCGTGTGAAATCCTCGTATCGGATGGGGTGGAAGGCTTCAAGAGGAGGAATGCCGATTCCCTTGGCATGCATGCTCCAGCCAGGAAGCCGGCCGCCACATAGCCGGCTGGACCACCCGCATCCGCCTCTGCCTTGAAGGCGCTCATTTCTCGTCTGTTCCGCATCGCCGCTTCGGCGCAGAAAAAAGCCAAGACAGGCAGCCCCAGGGATGAGAGGACCATCCCGAACCCCGATTCCATCTCCTGGATCGTTTTCAAGAGGGACATCCCCGAACCGAGCCCGCACGCCAATGCCCCCGCGGCAAGGAGAATGATGGGATGGAATCCCTTCCTTTCGGTGAGCAGTATCACGGAGAAAGCCGTGACGGCCATCCAGAACAGGGCCGCAAGGCCTGGAGACATGGGAACCTCCGATACATGAATCGGAGAGCCATTGTACGGGATTATAGGCTTTTGTCAAAGCTCCGCAACTCGAGCCTCAGGGCGATTGGAAGATGGTCGGAATACCCCGTTTTCCCGTTCCAGGCAAGGGGCTCCCCGGTTGAGGAGAGGAGACTAGGATCATCGACGGGAAAGAAATCCAGGAAATCGAGCCCCGTCCCGTCCATCAGCCCGCGGCTCAGGAGAAAGCCATCCAAACGCTCCTTCTCTCCCTTGTAGACGTAGCTGTACCCGCCAGCCAGCTCCCAAGGCGTGAAGAGGGCGATCTTCCCACCCTGTTCTTCTATCGCTTCAGGGTTTCGGGCGAGGAGAAGGCAATCCTCAAGCCAGCGGGGATCTGGGATCTTTTCTCCCACGGCTGGCATGAAGGCGGTGGGGTAGGCTCCTCCAGCCCTGGCGAACTCGTCGGGCGACTCGTTGAAATCGCCGCAGACTACTATGGGAACGGAAGGCTCGGAATCGCGGAGCTCCTCGATTCTCGAGGCGAGGAGAGCGGCCGCCGCCCTCCGGGCAGGCTCCGTCTTCTGTTTGCCCTCTATCCTCGACTTCCAGTGGCATACGAAGATGGTCAAGCGAGAGGCCCCGCCCTTCCCTCCCCGGGATCCCAGCTCTACGTGGATCTCGAGCATATCCCTGCCCGAGACCTGGCCTCCCTCCGCGGAGGAAGAATGCGCCCGCGCGGAGATTATAGGGAAGCGGGACAAGACGCAGCAGCGCACGGGAGAATCGGATGGGCCTCCCGCGCATGCCCATCTATAGCCCGCCGACTTGAGGGGCCCTTCTGCTAGATCCCTGAGCACATTCTCGTTCTCGATCTCCGAAAGGCAGAGTATGTCGGGCGGATGTCCCCGATCCGGGCAGACCGAAAGCAGGACTTTGGCGGTCAGATCCAGGCGCTTTGCATACAGCTCCTGATTCCAGGAGCCATTCGACAGCCTGAACTCTGGGTATTCCAGCCCAGACTCCTGGGCATCGAAGAGGTTGTGCGCGTTGTAGGCCACGATGAGGTAATCCTTCGGCTCCTCTACTGTCCAGGGCAGGCTGCAGCGGAAAGCGGCGAAGAGAAGGAAAGCGAAGGGGAGGAGGAAAGAAATGCGTTTTCGGGACACGGCGGAAGGACCTCCACACGAATAACGCCACAGGTCCCTGCCCGTGCTTCAAGCGGGACGATCCTCCCTCAGCCTCCTCGGCTCAAGCTCCCGGTGGCGCTCACTTCGGCAGTTCCGCGCGCGAGCGGATAGAAGCCGAGATGAGCCCATACTCCCGGGCCTCATCGGCGTTCATCCAATAATCGCGATCCGTATCCTTGGCTACTCGCTCCAGGTCCTGGCCGGTGGCCTCCGCGATGATCTGGTTCAGCCGCGCCTTGGTCTTTTCCAGCTCGCGGGCATGGATCTCTATATCCGTAGCCACGCCCTGGATGCCGGAGAGGGGCTGGTGGATGAGATACGCCGAATTGGGAAGGCCGAAACGCCTCTCCCGAGGGGCCGCCAGGAGGATGAGGGCGGCCGCCGAAGCCACGAGGCCCATGCCCACTATCCGCACCGGGGCTTCAACGAAGCGGATCATGTCGTAGATGGAGAACCCCGCGTATACGTCGCCTCCGGGAGAATCGATAAGCAGTGTTATGGGATCCGACGACATGCTCTCCAGGAGAAGGAGCTGGCGGATCACCCGTTCCGCAAGATCCTTATCAACCTCCCCCTCGAGGAGGATGGTCCTCGTCTTGAGAAAGCGCTCCGCGAGAGCCTCTTCCTGTTTGCGGGAATCCTTCTT
>DATCUA010000250.1:0-1975 GCA_036567645.1 Rectinemataceae bacterium
GCCTTGCCGCCCGGCCGCGCCAGCCGGCTTTTCGTTCAGGAGGCGGCGCTCGCCCGGGCCTTGACTTCCAGGGCGAGTTCTCGGGAAATTCCGGCGGCCGTCGCTATACGCTCGGGCTCTGCGCAGGCTATGGCGGCAAGAGAGCCGAAGCTCTTGAGGAGCTTGCGCGAACGTTTCTCGCCAATGCCTTCCACCGCCTCCAGGACTGCCGCCTTCAGTTCCTTGGAGCGCAGTCTGCCGGAAAGCCCCGTGGCGAAGCGGTGGGTTTCGTCGCGCAGGGCTACGAGGACGCGGAGGGCCGCCGAATCTCGGGGGAGGATGAGGGGTTCCTCCCTGCCGGGAAGATAGACTTCCTCGTTCTTCTTGGCGAGCCCGGCGAGACCGCAATCCAGGCCCAGCTCGTCGAGGATTTCCTTGGCCGCAGACACCTGGCCGGCGCCGCCGTCCACCAGGACGAGATCGGGAAGCTCGGCCTCCTCGTTGACGAGCCGTGAGTAGCGCCGCGCTACCGCCTCGCGCATGGAGGCGAAGTCGTCTATCCTCCCTTCCAGGCTCCGGATCTTGAAATATCGGTAGTTCTTCTTGTCGGGCACCCCGTCCACGAAGCTTATCAGGGAGGCCACGGTGTGCTTGCCGGCGAGATGGGCTATATCGAAGCCCTCGATCCTCCTGGGAAGGCGGTCCAAGCCCAGCCTGTCCCTGAGTTCGGCGAGGGCCGAGAGATCCCCTCCTTCCCTGCGCCGCTTTATGAGCTCTTCCCTGGCGTTCTGGACGGCGAGGTTCATGACCGCGGCGTGGCGGTCTTCGCGAGGCGCCTCTATGGATACTCTCATCCCGAGCTCGGCCCGGAAATACCGAGATACGGCCTTGGTCCCCTTTACTTTTTTCAGGAAGAGGAAGGGGGGAGGAAGCCGACCTTTGCCGTAGTAGGATATGAGGAAGGTCTGCGCGGCTTCTTCTTCGTCCGAGTAGTTGGGGCTCACGAAGCTGTCCCGCCCCACCATCTTACCATTGCGCATGGAGAAGACGACGAAGGCGCAGAGATCCCCGTCCGATTCCCAGCCGACGTAGTCTCGCGCGGCGGGGTCGAAGTCCTGGATCTTTGTCTTGCCGGCGAAGAGCTCCAGGGCTTGAATGGAATCCCTGAGGCGGGCCGCCTCTTCGAACCTCAGGGAGGCGGATGCTTCCTGCATCCTGGATGCGAGGTCGGCTATGAGATCCGAGGTCTGGCCGGAGAGGAGCTTTCGCACCTCATCCACGCGCTCCATGTAGGCATCTTTGCCGATCTTGCCGGCGCAGGGGCCGGGGCAGCGGCCGATGTGATAGTACATGCAGGGCTGCTCGCGCTTTCTCATCTTCTGGCACCGGCGCAGTGGGAAGAGCCTGTCCACGAGGTCGAGGAGGAGGTCTATGGTTTCGGCGCTCGGGAAGGGACCATAGTACTCGCTTCCGTCGTTTATGATCCTCCTGGTGCGGAACACCCTCGGGAATTCCTCGGCTGTTATCCGCACCGAGGGGTAGGTGCGGCCGTCCTTGAGGCTGATGTTGTACTTCGGGCTGTGTTCCTTGATGAGGTTGTTTTCGAGGAGGAGGGCGTCGTACTCGCTGTCGGCAAGGGTCCAGTCTATCGATTCCACCCGAGCCACGAGATGGCTCGTCTTGAGGTCTTTTTTCCCGGTGAAATATGAGAGGAGGCGGTTGCGCAGAATCTTGGCCTTGCCGACGTAGATGATCGTGCCGGCTTCGTCGCGCATGATATAGACTCCTGGGCTTTCGGGGGCGCTTCTCGCCTTTTCCCGGAACCTGCCCCTCCTGTCCGCGCTTTTTTCGGGTGTCCGCACGGCGGTTTTCCCGGATGCCTCGTCTTCGGTGTCGGCCATAGTCTATACTAATACTACGAAATCGAGGCGATCCGGGAAAGGGATGGGCCGATGGGGGATCGAGGGCATGGATATAGCCGCCGAATTGGCTCGCG
>DATCUA010000251.1:0-4790 GCA_036567645.1 Rectinemataceae bacterium
GCTGTCGATCGCTACGCCCGGGGCATCGCCGCCGGGGAAGACAAGTCTCGCCTCGATATCCTCGTAGAATGCGCGGGCTTCTACTCAGACCGCCTCGCCGTGAGCGCCGACGGATTCGAGATGCAGTTCGCGGTCAACCATCTGGCCCATTACCTCCTCGCCACGCGGCTCGTGCCTCTCCTCATGGAATCCCCCGACGCCCGGGTCATCGTTGTATCCTCGGATTCCCACCGTTTCGGCAGGATGGATTGGGCGAGCCTGAAGCGCATGCTGAAAGGAAGCAAGCGGATTCTCCCCTACGTTGGCATCCTCGCCTACGGCCGCTCCAAGCTGGCCAACGCTCTCTTCGCCGCCGAACTCGGGAGGAGGGCGGCGGGAACCAGCATCACTGTTTTCGCAGCCGATCCCGGTCTGGCGAACACCCGGATGGGGCTCAAGCAGGGGCCGGGCGTAGGAGCCGCTTTCTGGGACTGGCGAAGGCGCAAAGGTTCGGAACCGGAGCTGCCCGCCGCAGACATCGCGTGGCTCGCCTCCGAGCCCTCGCTCGCGGGGAAGACGGGCCTGTACTGGAAGGAAAGGAAGCCCCTTCGGCCCTCGCGCGCCGCCTCGAGCGAGGCTTCGGCGGCCAGGCTCTGGAGCTTCAGCGAGGAATGCGTAGCGGCGGCCTTGGGCAGGGATGCCGCTCGATGAGGGTTCAGGCGAGGCCCGGGAGACGACGCGGAGCCGCATCCTCGGCGCTCTCGGCCCCTGGAGGCTGATCAGCCGAGGCCGAGGCCCACAGCACGGCCCACGGCTTGGGCAAGGAATCCCAGGCCCCAGGCGAGGGCGAATCCGTAGAAGATCTCGAAAGCCAGCCATTTCCAGCCCGCCTCGGCCTTGATGGTTCCTAAGGCGGCGAAGCAGGGGGGCATTATGAGGACGGCCAGCATGAGGACGATCGCCGTGAGCGGATTCATGCTGGGATCCTCGCGCAGCGCTTCGCCAAGCGATGCCGAATATTCGTTTTCCCCCATGCCCGTCCCGTAGAGTATGCCGAGGGTCGAGACGACGAGCTCCTTGGCAGCGAAGCCGGTGATGGCGGCCACGCCGATCTTCCAGGTGAATCCGAGGGGTCGGATAGCCGGTTCTATAAACCTGCCGATCCTGCCTGACAGGCTGTGCTCAAGGCTCCTCTCCGCCACCATCGCCGAAGCAGCTCGCTCGACCGCCTCGCTCGAGTATTCGGGATGGGCGGCCGCCACCTGGGCCGCGAAATCCTTGGCGAGCGCATCCTTCCCGGGAAGGGCGGGAAAGCTGGTTATCCCCCAGACGATGATCGAGGCGAAGAGGATGACCGTTCCCGCTTTCTTCACGTAGGAGAGGGTCTTGGACCAGAGATGCCAGAACACTCCGCGCAGGGTGGGGAGGCGATAGGGCGGCAACTCCATGACGAAGGCGGTCGTCGGTCCCTTGAGGACGGTCTTGCGGAGGAGGATGGTAGAGAGGAGGGCGAGGACGATCCCCGCCGCGTATATGCCCATGACGGCATTGCCCGGGTTTTCCGGGAAAAAGGTTCCCGCGAGGAGGATGTAGACAGGAAGCTTGGCTCCGCAGCTCATGAAAGGCACGGCGAGTATAGTCGCTATCCTGTCCCGGGGGCTCTTGAGGGTACGCGTGGCCATTATCGCGGGCACCGAGCATCCGAATCCCAGGATCATGGGCATGAAGGACTGACCGTGGAGGCCGATGGCGTGGAGGAACTTGTCCGTGAGAAAGGCCGCGCGCGACATGTAGCCCAGATCTTCGAGGATGGAGAGGCAGAAGAAGAGGATGACTATGGTGGGAATGAAAGACATGACCCCGCCCACTCCCCCTATCAAGCCATCCACGAAGAAGGAGCGGAGCAGGCCTTCGGGCAGGAGGGAGCCTGCCGAAGCGGCCAGGAAGCCGAAAAGCGCCTCGAGCCAGGCCATGGGGTAGGCTCCCAGGGCGAAGGTGAGCTTGAACACGGCCCAGATGATGAAGAAGAAGATGGGCAAGCCGAGGAACTTGTTCATGAGGATCCTGTCCACGGCTTCCGTGAGGGGCCTGCGGTCGGGAGGGTTCAGGCGCACGGCTTCCTTGATGGCGCCGCGTATGTACCCGTAGCGCTGCTCGGCGACGACTATCTCCGGATCCTTGCCGTAGTGCTTGGCGAGCCATGCCCGGGAATCGGCGGCCTGGCCGAGAAGGGCTTCGGCCAGGGGCCTGCCCGACAGCTTGGAGATGGCGTCCGAGTCGTTCTCCAGGAGTTTTATGGCCATCCATCTGCCGGAATAGAGGGAGGAGAACTCCTCGTCCTTTTCCAAGGCGTGAACGAGGGGCTCGATCTTGGATTCCAGCTCCTGGCCATAGTGCGGAAGGCGCCCGCTCGGACCTTTTGCCGCGGTGTCGATGATCAAGTCGAGGAGGCGGCCGCCTCCCGACCCGTCAGTGCCCACAGTCTTGACGAAGGGAATGCCCAGAGTGGCCGAGAGCACGTCGGCGTCTATGGATATTCCCTTCAGTTCTGCCTCGTCCGACATGTTGAGGGCGCCTACCAGGGGCATGCCCAGCTCCTGGAACTGGAGACAGAGGGCGAGGCTCCTCTCGAGGGCTGTGGAATCGAGCACATCCACGACGACATCGGGCTTTTCGCGCAGGACGAAATCCCTGGCCACCATCTCGTCCAGGGAATAGGCGGTGAGGCTGTAGGTACCCGGCAGGTCGACTATGCGCACCTCCCGGCCCCGGTGCGTGACTGAACCTTCCCGCTTTTCTACGGTTACGCCCGGGTAGTTCCCCACCTTGTGATGGGAGCCGGTGAGCGCGTTGAAGAGACTGGTCTTGCCCGCGTTGGGGTTGCCCGCCAGGGCTACCCGTATGACGTTTCGCTCGATTCCGCTCATCTCAGCTTACCCTGTCCGCGGATGGGCCATCGGCCACGCCAAAGGCCTGAACCGCGTCCGAATCCGCGCCCGAACCCTCGTCCCGCCGGCCAGTGGCTGGTCATCGCCTTTTCTCCGGAAGCGAGGGGCTCCTGTTCCTTCGCCAAGCCATCTAGCTCGATCTCGACGCATGCCGCTTCCCCCCTCCTGATGAGGAGATCGTATCCTCCCAGCCGCACTTGAAGCGGACCGCGCATGAGTGCTCCCCGGACAATCTGGCCGCTGGCTCCCTCGGCAAATCCCATATCGGCCAGGCGCCTGCCGATCTCCCCTCCAACCTTGACCCGGAGCACGCGGAAGCTCATCCCCGGCGTCGCCTCGTTGAGAGTCATGGCCGCATCTCCTGTCGGGCAGGAATCGGCGTGGGCTTGACCGATCCATCCGCGCATTCGGAGCAGAGGCCCCTCAGCTCCAGCCTATGGCCGACGGCCGTGAAACCATGCCGCTTGAACACAGCTTCCTGGGCTTTTTCGATGGTGGAGTCGAAGAACTCCACGATCTTGCCGCAGCGTTCGCAACGCAAGTGATCGTGATGGCTGTGCATGAAGGCGTGTTCGTAGGTGCGGGAACCCTCGTCCTGGCATGCTTCCTTCGCCAGGCCGGCCTGGGCCAAGAGCTTCACCGTCCTGAATACCGTAGCTTGGCCAATCCCCGGCTCTATCCTCTTCGCCGCGGCCAGGAGGAGATCGGCCGTGACATGGCCTTCAAGATCCAGGAAAGCCTGGAGGACTGCCTTTCGGGCCCTGGTCAGCTTCTGGCCTTTTCCTTTGAGGTAGGTTTCAAGAACGGAGTGTTCTGTTGACATAGGAGCCTCGATAAATGAGAATGATTATCAATATCATTTTCCGGCCTTCCTGTCAACCCTGCAGCGAAGCGCGGTTGCTCTGGACTCGACGCCCTGACGTGTCCATACTCCCATCATGTCCGAATCCAATCCGTCCGAACCCCGCCTTGTCGGGGAAGGGAGCTCCGGCGCACGCGGAGACGAGGCCTTCGTTCTCTGCGCCTCGGGAAAGAAACTCGCCCTCGTCAATCTGGCGGGGCTCGTCCTCGGAGGAGCGCTTCTCTGGGGGATTTTTAGGCGGAAGGGAAGCCCGGGCGCATTCCCCTGGACCTTTTGTATCCTCGCGCTTTGGCTCATGGGCGATATTGCTCTTTGGGAACTCAGGGGAGTGAGATCGGTGAGGGTGGACGGCGAGGGGCTGGAAGTGCGCAGGGGAAGGAAAGGCGTCCCACAGAGGATCGAAGCGGAAAGGATCAGCGAGATTTGCCTCCATCAGAGGGGGCCGAGGCGCAGCCTCCAGATCCTCCTCGGCTCGAAAGCCCTGCGCATCCCCGGCTTCCTCACCCTCTACCCAGGACCCAAGCTCTGGCTGACCGACGACAGCTTCGACCACAAGGAATTCGGCATTCTCATCGAGAGGCTGGAGGCTCTACATGGAGAGATCAGGCTGATCCGCTAGGACGCGCTCTCCGGAGGTATACACGATGGGGCTCGCAGAACCGAGGCGACCGACGAGAGTGAGGCCTGCGTCCACGGCGAGACTGAAGGCTTCGGTCGTGGGGATGCTTCTTGATGCGAGGAGAGGGATGCCGGCATTGATAGCCTTGGCCGCCATGTCGGAGGCTATTCGGCCGCTGGTGAGGAGGATGGAGCCTCCCAGGTCGATGCCATCGAGAAGGGCCCTGCCCAGAACCTTGTCCACTGCGTTGTGCCTGCCCACGTCCTCTCTCGCGATGAAGCGAGAACCCGCGGCCAGGGCTGCGATATGCATCCCTCCCGTGCGGGCGTAGAGCTCGGCCGATCCGAACATCCTGCGGGAGAGGGCCGCAAGCTCATCCATG
>DATCUA010000252.1:0-2811 GCA_036567645.1 Rectinemataceae bacterium
GGGAGAATGCTCAAGATCATCCTGGAAAGCTGAAAACCTGGAGGGGAACAGCCTATGTTGAACGAAGCCGAGATAACGAAGCTCAAGAGGACAGCCCTCGCCTTGCGCAAGGACGTGATCGAGATGATAGGCGTGGGCAAGGCGGGGCACCTGGGGGGCTCGAGCTCCCTGGCCGAAACGATAGCCGTCCTGTACTTCCACGAGATGAGGATCAACCCCGAGGATCCAGCCTGGCCCGACCGCGACAGGCTCATCCTCAGCAAGGGGCACGCGGCACTCATCCAGTACGCGGCCCTCTGCGAATTAGGGTATTTCCCCAGGGAAGAGCTGGGCAGGGTGAAGTCCCTCACTGGCCTTCTCCAGGGGCACCCCGACCTGAGCATTCCCGGCATAGAGGCCGTGACGGGCTCCCTTGGCCAGGGCCTATCCTTAGGCCTGGGCATGGCCCTGGCCCTGCGGCTGGATAAGAAAGACAGCAGGGTCTACGTGATCATGGGCGACGGGGAGCAGTCGGAAGGCCAGCTCTGGGAAGCGGCGCAGGCTGTGCCGAATTTCAAGGTGGACAACCTCACCGCCTTCATAGACTGGAACAAGATCCAGGCCACGGGCCCCACCAAGGATTTGTTCGATATCCCCGAGCTGGGCAAGAAATGGGAAGCCTTCGGCTGGAAGGTGTTCTCGGTCAATGGCCACGACGTAGTCGCTATAGAGGCGGCGATCCAATCGGCGAAGCTGGTCAAGGGGCGGCCGTCCCTCATCATCCTCGACACCATCAAGGGCAAGTGCTTTTCCTTCGCCGAAGGGAACGCCGCCTACCACAACGGTATCCTCGACGAGCAGAAATACGCTCAAGCCTGCCAAGAGCTGGAAGACATAGAAAAGGGGCTGTAATCATGGAAAAGCAAAGTCTTAGGAAAGCGTACGGCGAAGCCTTGGTGGAAGAGGGCAGGAAAAACCGGAACATCGTGGCGCTCGAGGCCGATCTGGGGAAATCGACCATGTCCATCCTGTTCAAGGAAGCATTCCCGGACAGGTATTTCGAGATGGGCATAGCCGAGCAGGACATGACATCGACGGCCGCCGGCCTCGCGCTCGCGGGAAAGATTCCTTTCATCAGCACCTTCGCCGTCTTCGCCGCTGGACGGGCCTACGACCAGATCCGCTGTTCCGTGGCCATACCAAGGGCAAATGTCAAGATCTGCGGGTCGAGCTGCGGTCTCTCCGACTTCGGCGACGGCAAGACCCATCAATCCATCGAGGACGCGAACATCATCAAAGCCATTCCGAACATGATCGTCCTCAATCCGGTGGACGCGGTGGAGACGAGGCAGATGGTAGCCGCCATAGCAGAGTACAAGGGACCGGTCTACATCCGCATCAACAGGAACGACCTTCCGGTTTACACGCCGAAAGACCAGGCCTTCGAAATCGGCAAGATGCACACGGTGCGTGAGGGAAAGGACATTGTCGTCTTCGCCACGGGCGCAATGGTATGGAAGTCCATGGAAGCGGCGGAGGCCCTGGCCAAGGAAGGCGTCTCCGTGGAAGTGGTCAACGTGAGCACCCTGAAGCCTCTGAAAAAGGAAGAGCTCCTCGCCCACCTGGACGGCAAGAAGGGCATCGTGACGGCGGAGGAAGCCACCCGCATCGGCGGATTGGGAAGCGCCGTGGCAGAGCTGCTGTTCGGCTCCGTGTGCCTGCCCTTCAGGCAGGTGGCCATAGACGATTCTTTCGGAACCTCGGCCCATAGCTATGAGGAGCTCCTGAGGGAATACGGAGTAGACGAGGTGGCGATCGCGCAGGCGATTCGCGAGATCATGGCGTGATTGAAACGAAGAAAGGAGAGGCATTCATGAAAATCGGATTTATCGGGCTAGGAATCATGGGGCGGCCGATGGCGAAGAATCTCCTGGCCGCGGGATATTCCCTCGTGGTCTACGACAAATTCGCCGGTGCCGACGATCTCGTCGCCCTCGGCGCCGAGCGGGGGAACTCCAACAAGGACGTGGGTTCGAAAAGCGACATAATCATCACCATGCTCCCCAACTCGCCCCATGTGAAAGAGGCCGTGCTCGGCAAGGACGGGGTGCTGGAGGGCATCCTGGCATCCAAGAAAAAAGACGTGATCGTCGTGGACATGAGCTCGATAGCCCCGGCAGTCTCCCAGGAGGTAGCGGGAGCCCTGGCCGAGCACGGCATAGCCATGCTGGACGCCCCCGTCTCCGGCGGCGAGCCCAAGGCCATAGACGGAACCCTCGCCATCATGGTGGGTGGGCAGGCGGAGGTGTTCGAAAAAGTGCGCCCCATCCTCGGCAAGCTCGGCGCCTCGGTGACCCTGGTCGGCCCAATCGGGGCTGGCAACGTGACAAAGCTGGCCAATCAGGTCATCGTGGCCCTCAACATAGCCGCCGTTTCAGAAGCCTTCACCCTGTCCACCAAGGCGGGCGTGGATCCGGAAGCCGTTTTCATGGCCATCAAGGGCGGTCTGGCGGGAAGCACCGTGATGAACGCCAAGGTGCCCATGATGCTCGACGGAAACTTCAAGCCGGGCTTCCGGATCGAATTGCACATTAAGGACCTGGCGAATGCCCTCGATACCGCCCACGCCCTCGGCGTGCCCGTGCCCCTCACCGCCACCGTCATGGAAACCCTCCAGGGATTGAAGGTGGCCGGCGACGCCGGTTCGGATCACAGCGCCATCCTGCGCCATTACGAAAGGCTTTCCGGCATCGAGGTGAGGAAGCGCCGCTAAGACTCGGGGTGACGGGCGCTTGCCGCGCCTGTCCTGTCGCGACTCGGGGCCGCCAAACG
>DATCUA010000253.1:0-1933 GCA_036567645.1 Rectinemataceae bacterium
GCCAGAGCCGCTTCCCGCGCCCCCGCTCGCCAGGGCTATTAGGGCCACGCCCAGCATGGAAACGATGAGCGAGGCCGTCTGCCGAACGCTCAGCCTTTCCTTGAGGGCCCAGGCGCTCGCCCCCGCCACGCAGGCCGGTATGGCGCCTATCACCACGCCCGCCACGCTCGAGCTCGAGTCCCTCACGCCGAAGGTTTCGGCCGTGAAATAGAGGATGGGCTGGCAAAGACAGACGATGGCCAGGTCTCGCAAGCCCTGCCTCGAGGCGATCTTCTCCCTCAGCCTGGATTTCGCCAAGCCCGAAGCGAGGGCTATCCCCATGGCCGCTGTAGCCAGGGCGAAGCGGAAGAACAAAAGCTCGAAGGGGGCCAGGTTGTCCAAGGCCGATTTGGTGAAGAGAAACGAAAAGCCGAAGATGACGGCGTATCCCACCCCGGCGAGGTAATTCACGGCAGAGCCCATGGAAGGGCACTGTAGCCCGAAGCCATGGCGGAGTCGAGGGGCGGGGAAGGAGTCGAGCCGCAACCTGGCAACGGCAGTAAAATATCAACCTTGACGGCCCCAAAAAACCCTCATACCATCGCTCTGAAGGAATCATTTCAAAAGGCCGCGTACGCGACCCGAGCCTCGGTTTTCCACACGAGTGAGGTAGGTATGGTCAAGAGAAAAATCGGAGTCATGATGGCTTTCCTCGTCCTCGCCGCCCTCTGCGCAGGAGCGGCCGACAAGGTGAAGCTCACCCTCTGGAGCGGCTATCCCGAACTCCAGGGCTTTTACGAATCGGTGGCCAAGGAATACATGGCCAAGAACCCCAATGTCGCTATCGAAATCCAGACCTTCGCCCTGGCTGACCTGAGCAACAAGCTGGGCATGGCAGTCCCTTCCAACACGGCAGCTGACATCCTGGAACTCATCAGCCTCCAGTCCTTCCCCTTCGCCACAAAATACTTCACGGAAGTGCCGGCTGACGTGAAGAAGTCCACGATGGACGTGATCAACAAGGAATACCTCCACGACGTGCTCTACGGGGACAAGATGATGGGACTTCCCTTCTGCTTCTACAGCGAGGTTCTGTACTACAACAAGGACATGCTGGCGGAAGCCGGCCTCAAAGGGCCTCCCGACACCATCGATCAGATGATCGACTACGCGCGCAAGATGACCAAGTACGACGCCCAGGGCAACGTAACCCGCTCTGGCCTCTCCATGCGCTTCGCCGGCAACCCCTCCGGCACCTGCGAAAAGTTCTGGGCCTTCGGCCTCATGCCCTTCGGCGGCGACATCCTCGAAGAGAGCAAGACCAGCCCCGGCAAGTTCCACAACGGATTCGCCAACGAAGCCGGTTACAAGGCCCTCAACCTCTATCTGGACCTCATCTACAAGTACAAGGTCACCGATTTCAACATCAAGCAGGACTCCGACGCCTTCGCCCAGGGCAAGGCGGCCATGTTCCAGCGCGAGCAGTGGGTTGTCGGTACCCTCAAGACAGCGGCGCCCAACCTCAACTATGGAGCGGCCGCCCTTCCCAAGGGTACCCAGCGAGCCACCTTCGCCATAACCCGCAACATGTTCGTGCCCAAGGCATCCAAGAATCAGGCCGAGGCGTGGAAATTCATAGCCTATTTCTATACCAAGCCCGTCATGGAGCGCATGGTCAAGGAAACCGGCTGGCTCTCCACCCGCGCGGACCTCGACTACTCGAAGCTCCTCGAAGACTCTCCCCAGCTCATGGCCGGCATCGACAATCCCAAGGACCTCAAGTTCATCTGGCAGAAGCGCCTTACAGCCGAGAACGGCATCATGATCAAGGTGGGCGAAGAAATAACCAAGCTCTTCCGCGACGCCTCTCTCCAGGGCAACGAAGCCAAGATCCGCGAAGCCATCAACAAGGTGGGAGCGATTGTGGACGACATGCTCAAGGACGAAGGGCTCT
>DATCUA010000254.1:0-4021 GCA_036567645.1 Rectinemataceae bacterium
ATTGAGGCGCCGCCTGAAAGGCGGCGCCTCATGCCTCATTCGGCCGTATACCACAAGGTCCTGTTTATCCTTACCAAGCAGCTCTCCCCCTCGGCCGGGCCCGCCGCCCTCCGGGGCTTTTGCACCCGCAGCTCGGCCGAGCCCGCTACCAGCTTGTAGTCGACGATGTCGCCCAGGTAGGTCCTACGAACCACGCGCGCCTCGAAACGGGGCGCATGGGAAGCCTGGCCTTCGCCCTGGCCGGATCCGCCTTCCCCGGCCGAGGCGAAATCGATGTCCGATGGCCTGCATGCGAGAAGGGCCTCGGCGCCGAGATTGGAGGGCGCCGCCCTGCTCACGGCTTGTGCCAGGCCCTTGATTCGCGCTTCGCCCCCCGCGATATCCACCGGAATGAAGTTCGAGAGCCCGATGAAAGAAAACACGAACTTGTTCGCCGGTTTGTCGTAGATATCCAGAGGCTTGCCCACCTGCTGGACCACTCCGTGATCCATGACGAGCATCCTGTCCGAAAGGGCCATGGCCTCCGCCTGGTCGTGAGTGACATAGATGATGGTGAAGCCGAACTTCTTTTGCAGGTCTTTTATCTCGAAGCGCATCTCTTCGCGGAGTTTGGCGTCCAGGTTGGACAACGGCTCGTCCAGAAGCATCACCTTGGGATTGATGGCGATAGCCCGGGCCAGGGCTATGCGTTGCTGCTCGCCGCCCGAGAGCTTGGCCGGATAGCTCTCCTCCCTGTGCGTCAGGCCCGTGCTCTGCAATGCCATCTTGACGCGTTGGGCGATTTCGTCTTTGGGGCGCTTCCGTATCTGCAGGGGGAAGGCCACGTTGTCGCGCACGGTGAGGTGGGGCCAGACTGCGAAAGCCTGGAACACCATTCCGAAATCCCTCTGCTCGGGCGGCAGATAGTAGCGCTTGAAGCTCGAGGAGAAGAGCTTGCCATCGACCGACAACTCGCCCTCATCGAGATCCTCGAAACCCGCTATCATGCGCAGGGTCGTGGTTTTCCCGCAGCCCGAGGGGCCGAGGAAGGAAAAGCACTCCCCCTGCTCCACTTCGAGGTTGAGCTTGTCCACGGCTATCACTTCGCCGAACATCTTCGTTACGTCTTTCAGTTTCAGCTGAGCCATAGCCTTATTCCTCCACCTTGGCCCTGGGCTTGTCCAAGCTGGCCAGGAACTTTCGTATGATGGTCTCCCCCGCGAAGATTATGACGAGGGCAATGGAAGCCAGGGCGGCGGCGCGCACCGTCTCTCCGTCCTCGTTGAGGGCGTAGATGGCCACGCCTATGGTTCGGGTCGTGGGTCCATAGAGGAGGACCGAGGTGGTGAGCTCCCTCAGGGCGGGCAGGAATATGAGGAAGAAGGCACTTATCATGCCCGGCTTGATGAGGGGAATCACGATGTCCTTGAGGCTTTGCCAGTGCGTAGCGCCGCATGCACGCCCCGCCTCCTCCAGTGAGTCCGACACCTGGGAGAGGGAGGCCGAGCTCGATTTTATGGAGAAGGCCATGTACCGGGCTATATAGGCTACGAAGATGATCCAGGGCGTGTTGTAGATATTGATGCCGAATCTCCCGCTCCAGGTGAGGATGACGCCCAGGGCTATGACCGTGCCCGGCAGGGAGAAGGGCAATACCCCCAGGAACTGGAGGAAGAACTTCCCCCTCACCTTCATCTTGACGATGACGTAGGAAATCATGGTGCCCGCGAGCATGGTGACGAAGGCCGCACCCAGGGAAAGGTAGATCGAGTTCCAGATGGCGTCCTTGGTCATCTTCCATTGGAATATCTTGATGTAGTTGTCCCAGGTCATGTTCTTGAGCTGGAAGGCGAGGCCGTAGGTCTTCAGGCCTCCAACCATGAATATTGTAACCGTGGGCAGGACGACGGTGATGAGAATGTACACGATGCTGATGACGAGGAGAGGTATCTTGAGGCCTCTGAGCTTGAGCACCATGGGACGCATGCTCTTTCCGGCTATGATCTGGTATTGGCCCTTCTTGAGCAGGACATCCTGGAGCTTGAGGATGAGGGCCGCCGAGATGACGAGGATGGTGGAGAGTATGGTGCCCACTCTGATTGCTCCGAAGGAGCCTCCAGAGGCGTAGATCCTCTCGTAGATCTTGGTCGGTATGTTGTAAATGCCTTTTTCGGTGCCCAGAATCGAGGGGACCCCGAAATGGGAGAGGGAATACAGGGCTACGAGGAGGGCTCCGGATAGGATGGAGGGCATCACCAGAGGCAGGGTGATCTTGCGGGTGATCGTTCCCAGGCCGGCTCCCGATATCCTCGCCGACTCTTCGAGAGTGGGATCCATGCGCTCGAGGGCGCCCGCCACTTGGAGGAAGACGAAGGGGAAGAGGTACATGGACTCGATGGCTATGATGCCGCCGAGGCTCATTATGTTTATGGGAGCTTTTTCCAGGCCGAACATGGCCATGAAGAGCTTATTGATGTAGCCCGCTCGGGATGAGAGGAGAACCTTCCAGGCCAGGGCGCCTATGAAGGACGGCAACATGAAGGGCACGAGGAAGAGAGCCTTCATGGCCTTTTTGAAGGGCAGGTCGGTGCGGGCCACGAGCCAAGCGAAGAAGGTGCCGATCGTGGTGGAAACCAGGGTCGTCCCCGTCGCGATGATGACGGAATTGAGCAATGCCTGGTAGGTGTCGGGATCGGAGAGGATCTTCATGACGCCGGCCATGTTGAACTTTCCGTTCTCGAAGAAGGCCGTGATGATGATGAGCAAGACGGGCACGGCTACGACGACCACCAGAACCAGGATGGAGAAGATGAGGACCAGATTGGCCGTGTTGAGTTTCTTTCCTAGTGTCATCGCGCCGCCTCCCCCGTTTTTTCGAACCACCTGAGGCTGGAAAAGCGAATCCCGCATTTCGAGCCCTCTTCTATCAGGAGGTCCTTGGCCAGAGCCTCCTCGGTCTGTATCTGAGCCCGGAGCTGTACGCCCCCCGTTTCAAGGAGGAAGTCCACGATGGGACCCAGGAGGGAGAGCCGCAGAACCGTGGCGGGCAGGCCGCCTTCGATGGTCGGATTCCTGTCCAGGATGATATCCATGGGCCTGCATCCCGCTCGCCCTGATGTGCCCTTGAAGGATTCCGGGGGGGATAGGGGGAGGCGCAGAGGCGCCTGGCCGGCGTCCGTGGCCGCTTCGCTCCGAATCAAAGCCGAGCCTGCCTCGATCTCGAAGGGGATATAGTTGGGTATGCCCAGGAACTGGTGGACGAAATCGTCGACAGGTCTCTCGTATACCTCATCGGGCTGGCCTATCTGCCGTATGCGCCCTGTGGAGTCCATGATCGCGATCCTGTCGGAGATGGCCAGGGCCACTTCCTGATCGTGAGTGACATAGAAGATGGTCGTGCCCGTTTTCCTCTGGAGCTCCTTGATCTCGAAGCGCATTTCTTCGCGCAAGTTGGCGTCCAGATTGGTGAGGGGCTCGTCAAGGAGCATGACTGCCGGATTGGTCACCAGGGCCCTGGCCAGGGCAACGCGCTGCTGCTGCCCACCCGAGAGCTGGTAGGGGTAGCGGTTCGCCAAACCCTTGAGCCCCACCTGCTCGATAGCCTTTCGCACGTCGGACGAAATCTTCTCCTTGGGAGCTTTGGCTATCTCGAGGGGATAGGCGATGTTCTCGTGGACTGTCTTGTGCGGCCATACGGCGTAGTCCTGGAAGACGACGCCGATATGCCTTTCCTCGGGGGGGAGGGCGTGCCTGGCGTCGGCTACGACCGTGTCGCCAATACTGACTGTGCCCGAGTCCGGCGACTCGAAACCCGCGATCAGTCTGAGGATGACGGTCTTGCCGCAGCCCGATGGGCCCAGGAGGGTGAAGCACTCTCCCGATTGTATGGATAGATCGAGGCCATCCAGCACTTTTCGCGCGCCGTAGGCTTTCGAAACTCCCGAAAGCCGAAGATCAGCCATGGGGGTTCTCCTTGATGGTAGGGAATGGGGCGCGGGGCGGAACACTCTCCCCGCGCGGGAATAGGCAAGAAGAGCGAGGC
>DATCUA010000255.1:0-4125 GCA_036567645.1 Rectinemataceae bacterium
AGCCGATCCACGAGCCCATCCCCTTCCTTCCTTGCCGCGGATCAGCCCATCGTATAGGATGAAAGCTGGAGGAAGCATGGCAACACCAGAGGAAGCATCGAAACCCAGGCGGCGATGGAGCGACAGGTACGACGGGAGGCGGATCCGAAGCCTCAACCCCTTCTATCAAATCACTCCCTATATCATGCGCACCAGGGTGGACGCCCACGACTATTTCGAGGACAGGGTAGACATAGCCCATATCGAGTCGTGGCTCAGGCGCCAACGAGATGCAGGCTATGCCGAGATGGGCTATCTCCACGTGTTCATAGCGGCCATGGTGAGGCTCCTTTCGCAGAAGCCCAGGCTCAACCGCTTCGTGGCGGGGCAGAAAATATATGCGCGGAACGAGATCGCCGTGTCTCTCGCCCTGAAGAAGAAGTTGCACGAGGACAGCCCGGAAACCACAGTGAAGATGCGCTTCGATCCTCGGGCTACTATCTATGATGTGCTGAACACCGTCCAGGAAGCGGTGAACGGCAACAAGGCCATGAGCGCTTCGAACGACACCGACAAGACAGCACGGCTCTTCATGCTCTGCCCGGGATTCATCGTGAGGTTTCTCGTTTTTATTTTGAGGAGCCTGGACTGGTATGGATTGATGCCCAAGGCCATCCACAATGCCAGCCCCTTCCACACGAGTTTTTTCATAACGGATCTGGGCTCCCTGGGAATCAAGCCCATCTACCATCATCTCTACGATTTCGGAACCACGTCCATCTTCCTGGCCTTCGGCGCCAAGGAAAGGCATAGGGAGATAAACAAGGCCGGAGAAGTGGTGGAGAGGAAGTACATCGGGCTCAAGGTGGTCAACGACGAACGCATTTGCGATGGCCACTACTACGCGAGCGCCTTCAAGCTCCTCTTCCAGTACTTCAAGGATCCGAGCGCGCTCGAGGTTCCCCCCGAGCGCGTGGTGGAGGATCAGGACTAGGCTATTTCAGAGAAACCGACGCGCTTGCGTATCTGGAGTGCTTGGAGACGAAGTCGTCCTTGGCTCCGTAGGCGAAAATCATGTCCACAGCGTCGCCCTTGAGGAAGCCCGCGGCGGGAATGGAGAATTCCAGGACCGTGAAGCCCCCCGTTTCGGAGACAGCCCAGGATTCCAGACGCTTGTCGGCACTCGGCTTGTGCCCGACGACGGAACCTCTCTCCTCGCTGACATAGCCCGAACCTTCTTTGCTGTAGCCCAGCACCATGAACGCCCCATTCATTCTCAGAGAACCGAGGCCGGCAGCCACCCAGCCGGCAGTGGGGGCCTGGACTGCCACGGAGAGGGTCTTTCCATCCGCCGAGAGCCTGACTCCTATCTTCATGCCCTGGCGCTCCGAAAGCTGACCGTATTCGGAGGCCCCTATTATGCCGTCGGCCTTGGGAGCCCCAGTTTCGGCGCCTGCCCCGCTTCCCGCTCCGGCCGCGTTCTGGGCTCCCGCGATGGCGACGCAGAGAGCTATGGTCATCAATCCGAGGATCGCTTTCTTCTTCATCCTTTCTCCTTCGCCGGAACTCTGCCGGCTATGCGGTACTTGATGAAGGAATATAGCGACGCGAGGGCATAGACGGCGAGGAGAACCGATCCGGAGGGATTTCTGGCGAAGACGGAGCTGGAAGCGAGGAAGAGATGGAGGCCCAAAAGAGGCACGGCGATTGCGATAAGGGCATGGAGGGCCCTCGTGCGCTTGTAGTCCAGCCCGCGCGCCGATGCCTTGCTCCTGAGCTCCTTGAGCTGTGCGCCCAGGGAGCCTCCGATGATGGCCATGAACAGGAATGCGAGGAGGGAGAGGGCGGCCATGAGGGCCAATCCAACGCCGCCAACAGAGGCTTTGAACGACTCCATATCGAAACCCGCGGCGCTTTTCAGGAACCTATGACCGAGTCCGAGCAGGATGATGCCGAGAGGGGCGGCCGCGTGGAAGCCGCGCAAGCCCTTCTGGCCCAAGGCTTTCTGGGCCCAGGCGGGCCGCGCCGCGAGAACGAGCTGGGCGCAGGCGAAGCAATAGGCATAGACCCCGAGCGCTATAGAAAGGGCATAGAGATCGAGAGGCCAACCCGCTCCGGCCAGGTAGAGGAGGACGGGAGGAAGGGGAAAGAGGGCATAGGCCAGGATGAACGCTGTTTTGTTCATGGATCCTCCTCAGCGGGGCATACGAGGCATGGGCGACCCCAGACGGCGCATGGCCGATCCGGTCGAGCGCCGACTCGGTTGAAACCTCGGCCTCCGAGCTATATTTGATACTATGAACGATCGGCGCCTCTGGCGCCAGGAGGCAAAAATGATCCGGTCCCGCCTTTCGCCGTTCACCATGTCCAATCGCCGTCCAGGGATCTTCGTCCTTGGAATCCTCGCCGCCTCGGTGCTGCTCATACTCGGCGCCTGCGCGACACGGGCTCCCGTCCAGAATCTGGCGCCTCCTTCTCCCGCCGGACTACCTGAGATGAGGGCTATGGCCATGGCTCCCTTACCCTATCCCAGTCCCCAAGCGGGTATGGGCGCATTGACCGCGAGCGCGTCGGGCGGGGCGGATGCCTATGCGCAGATCGGCCAGCGCCCCGCATGGAACACGGAGGAGTACGACAGGATCGTGGACAATCCCTTCTTGGATTCCCTCGGCAATCCTCTATCCACATTTTCTATCGACGTGGACACGGCATCCTATTCCAATCTGAGGCGTTTCCTCTTCGAGGAGAGGAGCCTGCCGCCCAAGGACGCCGTCAGGATAGAGGAACTTGTCAACTACTTCCCCTACGGATACGCCGCACCCAAGGGTTCCGAGCCCCTTGCCGCCTACCTGAGCATGATGAAGGCTCCATGGAACACGGATCACCATCTCCTGCGGGTAGCCGTAAAAGCCGCCGAGATTCCCACGGACAAGCTTCCTCCATCCAACCTCGTATTCCTTCTCGACACATCGGGCTCCATGGATGACGAGAACAAGCTCCCTCTGCTCAAGGAAGGCCTGCGGATCCTCGTCAAGAACCTCAAGGCTTCGGACCGCGTCTCCATCGTGGCCTACGCGGGGAACGCTGGCCTCGTTCTTCCCGCCACCCCGGGCGACAAGGGCCAGATCATCATGGCCGCCGTGGAGCGCCTCCAAGCCCAAGGCTCCACAGCCGGCAGCCAGGGGCTCCAGCTCGCCTACAAGATAGCGAAGGAGCAGTTCATCAAGGGCGGCAACAACAGGGTGATCCTCGCCACGGACGGGGATTTCAACATTGGCATCTCCTCGACCTCCGAGCTCGAGCGCTATATCGAAAAACAGAGGGAAGAAGGAATCTACCTCACGGTCTTGGGCCTGGGCATGGGCAACTACAAGGATGCCAGGATGGAGACCCTCGCCGACAAGGGCAACGGCAATTACGCCTACATAGACAATCTCCTGGAAGCCAAGAAGGTGCTGGGCAAGGAGATATGGGGCACGATCTACGCGGTAGCCAAGGATGTGAAGATCCAGATCGAGTTCAATCCCGCCCTCGTGAAGCGCTACAGGCTCATAGGCTACGAGAACCGCCTCCTCGCCAAGGAGGATTTCAACGACGACACCAAGGACGCGGGGGAGATGGGCTCGGGGCAGACGGTGACGGCGCTCTACGAGCTGGTGCTGGCTGAAAGCCTCGGCGGTCCTAAGGAAGCCGCGAATGTCCCGGGAAGCCCCGGTAGCCCAGGCACGCCCCCGGTCGATCCCCTCGCCTTCCAGACCGTGACTGTCCAGCCTTCGGACGATCTCCTCGTCTTCAAGCTCCGCTACAAGCTAGCGAAGCACGGCGGGGAAGAGAGCATCCTGATGGCGTCGAGGCTACCGGCCACGTCCGCTTCAGCCGAAGCCATGAACGAGGCCGCGAAGAGCGACGATTTCAATTTCGTTTCGGCTGTGGCCGAGTTCGGAATGCTCCTGCGCGAGAGCCCCTACAAGGCTCAGGCTTCGTGGAAAGCCCTGATGGACAGGGCGAGGAGGGCTAAGGGGGCGGATCCGGAGGGCTACCGGGCCGAGTTCATAAAGATGGCAGAGATGGCCCAGCTCCTCATGGAGAGATGAGGCCGAGTCGGGGCAGGCTCGAGTCCGCCCCTATTGGTAACGAGCGAAAAAA
>DATCUA010000256.1:0-3001 GCA_036567645.1 Rectinemataceae bacterium
TTGGCGCCCGGCGGTAAAATCCGTGATTCTCAGTAGTACGAGAGGATGGAAAGGACCTTCTCTTTGCCGAGAGTGCCCAGGAATCCCGCGAGCCGGGGACCCTGGTCCTTTCCGACAAGGGCTTGATAGGCGGCGCGGAAAAGCGTCTTGCCGTCAACGCCCGCAGCCGCTGCGGCTGCGTACACGGCTTCGGCAACGGCTTTTTCGTCCGCGAAGCTCTCGAGCCTCGCAACGACATCGTCGCGCAGGTGACGCAAGGCCTGGAGTTCGGGATCAGACAGCTCTGCCTTTTCCCCGGGTTCCCTCACCTTGAAACGGAAGTCGTCGGGGGCGCATTCATTCACCCAATACCAGGCGCAAGCCGCCCGTGATCGAAGATAGTCCACCTGGGAAGCCTTAATCCCCGGCAAAGCCGCCAGCACGGCGTCTACATCGCCTTGGTGGATGAGAAGGAGCGAACAGAGATGGCGGAAGGGCACTTGGTACGGGGCTTCGGCAGGAACTGAGCCCACCTGGGAGAGCTCGTATATCCTGCGCTCTCTGGCTTCCGCCTCAGCGTCCTTGGCCTTTTCGGTTCCCCAGTAGATCCTTTCCGTCTTGTCGTAGTCCTCATAGATCTTGATGACATCGAGGTCGAAGCTTATGACGAACTCCGTGTTGGGCCTCGTACCGGCGAAGAGATACCGGACGAGTTCTGGCTGGTATACGCGAAGAAGATCGGGAAGGTCGACTACTTTTCCCTTGGAGGAAGACATTTTCCCTGGAGAACCCTTGATTCCGATGAAGTCGTATCGGAACGTGACGGGGGGCTTTCGGCCGTACACTTCCTCCACTACGTGTTTCGAAGTGTCGAAGCTGCCGCCCTGGGAGTGGTGATCCTTGCCCGCGGGCTCGAAATCGACGCCTTCGTAGCTCCAGCGCATGGGCCAGTCCACCCTCCATACGAGCTTGGCTCCCTTGAGACAGCGCAGGTCGGCTGTTTCCTCGTGGCCGCATTCGCAGGAATAGGATAGGCCCCAGTTCCCGTCCCAGGCCTTGATCTCGGTCGTGTCCTTGTTGCAGGCCGAACAGAACACTGAGACAGGCCACCATTCGCCTTGGATCTTGTGATCCTCGTCCCGGTACTTGTCCAGGATGGTCTTCAGGCGCTCTCGCATTTCCAGAGCACGTCTCATGCCCTGGGCGTAGAGACCGGAACGGTAGCGGTCAGCTTGGTAGAGGAACTCGGGGAAGATGCCCACCCGAGGCAGGACAGACTCGACGTCTACCTCGTGGTGGCGCGCGTAAGATCGGTCTCTACCCCAGGGATCGGGAACCATGGTGATGGGAAAGCGCAGGTATTTCTCGAGTATGTCAGGCCGGGGCATGTTGAGTGGCACTTTGCGGAATACGTCGTAGTCGTCCCAGCTATAGATGAAGCGCACCTTCTTGCCCTTGTCCCGCAGCGCCCTCACGACGAGTTCCACGGATATCATCTCGCGGAAGTTCCCTACATGGACGGTACCGGAGGGGGTTATGCCCGATGCGCAGGTATAGACGTCCTTTTCGCCCCATTCGGAGATTATCTTGTCAGCCGTCTGGTCTGCCCAGTGTGCAGAGCGTCTCTGTTCCATCCCGCGAGTATACCCGATTGGGCTAAAACGTGAAAATGGGCAAGCCCCGAGTCTGCTCGGGATCCATCTCCGGAACCAATACTCCTTCCTCCATCAGGGGGAGTTCCGAGCCGTCGGGCATGAGGGCAGTGATGCTCGGCCGCTTCACCAGGCAATCGAGGTGAATCATGGCCTTGGCGTCCCCGTCGTAGTTGAATCCAAAGGCGAAATGGCATGTGCCATACACTTTCTCGTCCTCGAGCATTCTGCCCGAAATGTGCGCTTTGCGGTTGAGCCCTATTCCGAACTCGCCCAAGTGGCGTGAGTTGACCGCGTATTCCATGCACTCTTCGGGCGATAGTCCCTCTGCTTTCATGCCTGAAGCCATCTCTATCCCTGTCCGTAGCGATGCTTCGAGAAGACGAGCTTCCTCTCCTCCCCGCACGTCCAGGACAAAGCCCTTCGCGATTGTGCATGCTACGGGTTCAGAAGTGACGATCGTTCCTTCTATGCAGCTTAAGGAGGCGTCGAAGACAATCTCGCCCTCGGCGGACCTGAGGGCAGGCGATACGAAGACCTCTCCTGCAGGCAGATTCCCTCCTGAGCCCCTCTCTCGGAAATCCCCATCATCGAGAAAAGCTTTTCTCCCCTCCACCCCAAAAACTAGGTCGGTTCCCCCCGGGGATCTGACTGAGATGGCGAAAGCGGAGTCTATCGTGGCCTTGAGTTTCGATGCTGCGCCGCGCATCCATGCATAGTCTATGGCTACCGTACTCCGGAACATGTCGAGGGATATTCCGGGAGACCAGAACGCCCTCGATCTTCTTTCGCCTTTGATGCAGAAATCGAAGACATGGTCGTATGTCTTCCCGTCGGATGCAACGAGGGGACGCGCCAGGCTCTTCCTATCCTTACCTATTTTGCCTGCAGATACGGAGGCCATAGCTTCCGGTCCTTCGGCTATAGCCTCGATCACTTCGTCTTCAGCATAGTCGGCCTGTGTCTTCTTCGGTTGTAGAACGATTCTCGCCCTCGCTCCTAAATCCTTGGCGGCCTTAAGCAAAGCTTCGGAAATCATCTCCTGCTCGGTGTCCGGATTGGTTATTATCAAAAAACGTTCGCTGGGGAGGAGACCGAGACAATCGGATACAGCGATTCTCGCCGCGATTTCGAGTTCCTCGTCCATTCCGCCACCTCAACTCCTCAGGTTTCTCTTGTAGCTCGGAACCCGGGATTCGGGCGCCAGGTCAAGGCCATCGGCTTCTCCTCTGGCGAAATAGTGGTAGGCCAGTCCGGCGACCATTGCTCCGTTATCCCCGCAGAGGGCGAGGGAGGGGAATCGCGCATCTATGTCCGTCCGCGATCCCAGGCATCGACGCAGGTAGGCGTTCGCTGCAACTCCGCCGCCC
>DATCUA010000257.1:0-6285 GCA_036567645.1 Rectinemataceae bacterium
TGAAGACTTCCACCCCTTCGGCCAGGGGTCGGGTGTGGGTGATGATCGGGCGCGAGTCTATCTTTCCCTCTTCGAGCAGGCGCAGGCTCGACGAAAAATCCTCGAGGCCGTAGACGTAGTTGCCGCGGATGGTGAGCTCGGTGGTAACGACCTTCTGCATGTTCAGTTCCACCGTCTTCTGCGCGTTGCCTATCCAGAGAGCCGTTCCGCCGATCCTCAGGGCCTCGATGGCGTTGCCCACGGTCGCCGTTATGCCGACAGCTTCCACGGAGTAGTCGCACATCGCGCCCTTCGTGATCTCGGCTATCGAGGCGGCGAAATCCTGCCGCTTCGGGTTGATGATGAAATCCGCGCCCATCCTCCGCGCGACCTCGAGTCGGAAATCCGAGGCGTCCGAGACGATGATGTTCCTGGCGCCGCGGAGCTTGAGCAGGCTGATCACGAGGAGGCCGATCGTCCCGGTTCCCACGACGACGCAATATTCTGAACCGGAGATAAGGGCATCGCCCAGCTTGTTGACCGAGCGCATCGCCACGGCGAGGGGCTCGGTCATCGCGGCTTCTGCGAAAGAGAGGGAGTCGGCGAAGGGGAGGAGGTATTTCTCCCCGATGGCCAGGAACTCCGTCATGCTTCCATCCCTCGTCATCACTCCCATGCAAATCCCGTTTGGGCAGACGTTTACCATATCCCGCGTGCAGTATTCGCAGACGCCGCAGTAATCCTTGGGGAATATCACCACCCGCTGGCCAAGCTCGTAGCGCCCGCCTGAGGGTTTGGCGATTATCACTCCGGAAACCTCGTGGCCCATGATCATCGGCGGTATGCGTCTGCCAGACCTGCCCATGTAGCCTTCGAAGTCAGAGCCGCAGACTCCGTTGGCCACGACCCGTATCGTGTAATCGCCCGGCTTGGGGACGGGAGCCGGGATATCACGTAGTTCCATTCGCCTTTCGCCGACAAAATACAAAGCTTTCATCTCCGCTCTCCCTTCGTCAGATGTAGCCGAGCATACGCGGAATGACGAGCACTATCTCCGGTATGTAGGTGAGAAAGAGCAGGGCGACAACCTCCGCGGCTATGAAAGGCATCACCGCCTTGGATATCCTCTCCAGGCTCAAGTTGACGATCGGGGCCACGGTGAAGAGGCAGACGCCCACGGGCGGGGTGCTCAGGCCTATGTTCAGATTGACGAGCATCACGAGGGCGAAGTGCAGGGGATGGACCCCCAGCCTCACGGCTATCGGGAGGAGTATGGGAGCCAGGAGGATTACGCTCGCCCCGGTCTCCATGATCATGCCCATGAAGAGGAGGAGGAGGTTGGCAAGGAGGAGGAACACGTACTTGTTCTGGGTAAAGCCCAGGATGAGGTTAGCCATCTTGGCGGGCACGCGCTCGAGGGCCATGAACTGGCCGAAGAGGGCGGCCATGGAGATGATGAGGAGGATGGTCGAGGCGGATACAGCCGCCTTCTTGAGGCTTTCGACGATGTCCTTGAAGGTCAGGGTCTTGAGGAGGAAAACGCCCGCGATGATAGCGTAGAGGCAGGAGATAGCGGCCGCTTCGGTAGGTGTGAACACGCCCGAGAAGATGCCGCCCACGAGCACGACCGGGCAGAGGAGGGCGACGATGGAATCCTTGAGGGTCTTGAGTATGTACTTGAACGAATGCCGCTCAGTGCTCCGCGGGTGCTTGTATTTGATCGCGTAGTACCCGGCCAGGATCATGAGGGAGAGGGCTATGGCCAGGCCGGGGAGGAAGCCGGCGGCGAAGAGGGCGCCGACCGACTCGCCCGTGGTCATGGAGTAGATGACCATGACGATGCTCGGCGGGATGATCGGGCCGATGACCGATGACGCCACCGTCACGGCAGCCGAGTACTCGGGCGTATAGCCTTCTTTTTCCATGGCGGGCACGAGGACCGAGCCGATCGCGGCGGTGTCGGCTACGCCCGAACCCGTTATGCCAGCGAAGAAGATGCTGACCACGATGTTGATCTGGGCCAAGGCGCCGGGAATCCTCCCGACCAGGAGCCCGGAGAACTTTATGAGGGCGTCCGTTATCTTCGACCGGTTCATCAGCTCGCCGGCGAGGATGAAAAAGGGTATGGCGAGGAGTATGTAGTTGTCCGCCCCGCTGTAGAGCTTTTGCCCTATCATGCCCAGGGGGATGTGCCCCACGAACATGAAATAGTAGATAGCCGTAGAGCCGAGGACGAAGGCTATAGGAAGCCCGACCAGCATCGCTCCGATAAAGATCAAGGTTATGGTCATGTATCTATCCTCAGGAGCCGATCAGGACTTCGTTGATGTCCTTGGCCTTGAATATGCGCAAAAAGCCCACGAGGAGGTGCACCGCCATCATGAGCATCCCCAGGGGCAGGGAGAGCTTCACGTACATCATCGGTATAGGGATGATGTCGCCCATCATGTCGCTGGTGGCGATGGCGGCTTCGAGGCTGTACCAGAAGCTTATGCCCAGGAGGGCGAAGGCGACGATGTAGGCTACGAATATCATCGGCTTGCCCACGGCGAGCGGAACCCTTTGGATGAGCATGTTGACGCCAATATGCTGTTTTCTCTTCAGTGCGGCGCTTGCCCCGATGAAGGTCATGGCGATCATGCCCCAGCGGGACAGCTCTTCCGACATCGAGAAGGCTTTGCCCGATATTCGCAGGAAAACCCCGTACAGGACGAGGCAGAGTATGGCGGCGCAAAGAGCGGCGGCTATAGCTATGGCCAGCTTCGCCAGGAAATCGCTCAGCTTTTCGAGGTGTTTCATCGCTCCTCCGGGTTTTATCGTCTAAATGCGGCCGGAGCCGGGACGAAGGGGCTTCGTCCGGCTCCGGCGAAAATCTTTCAGCTCGAGCGGGGAATCAGTATCCGAATACCTTCTCAGCTTCCGCCACGGCGGCGAGGAAGTCGTTTACGACCTTGTCGCCCACTTCTCCGCGGAGCCAATCGTAGGTCGGCTTGGCGGCGGCCTTGAACTTTTCGAGCTCGGCGGGCGTGGGTGAATAGATCTCCATGTTCTTCGTGATGACGTCGAAATCGAGGACGCGGGAAGCCATGACCTCGGCGGCCCGGTCGGCCTGCTGGGCCTGGTAGGCCGCGATCCTGATGGCCTGCTGGTATTCCTTGGGGAGCTTGTTGTAGAACTTGCTGTTCATGAGGACGAAATTCTCGCTCCAGGTATGGCCGTCCAGGGTGATGTACTTCTGAACTTCGTACCACTTGTTGGCGGCGATGTTCCAGATCGGGTTTTCCTGGCCGTCCACGACGCCGGTCTGGGCTGCGGTATAGATTTCTCCCGAGGCCAGCGGCATGGCGTTGGCGCCCATGGCCTCGACCATCTTCACGTAGATGGGCGACTGCATGACGCGGAACTTCAGTCCCTTCATGTCCGCGGGCTCATGGATCGGGCGCTTGCTGTTGGTGAAGTGCCTCGTCCCGTTCTGGCCGACGGCGAGCATGATCATGCCGGTCTTCTTTTCGAAGTCGGCAACCATGTCCTTCCAGAACTTGCTGTTGTCGAAAAGCCACCACGCCACTTCGTCTGACTTGAACACGTAGGGGAGGAAGATCACCTGGAGCTGGGGATAGAGGCTCGCGGCCGTGCCGGTGGTGATGACCATCTCGATGCTTCCGGTCCTGGCCATTTCCATCGTGGCCTTGGTGTCGCCGAGGGCGTTGCCCGGGAAGAGCTCGACGGCGACCTTGCCATTGGTGTTGGACTCGACGATGCTCTTGAAGACCAGGGCGAAGGCGTGCTCGGGAAGGGGAGCGATGGCCGTGCCCTTGGGCCAGGTTCCGGCGTCATAATATGCCAGTTTGATCGTGTAGTCGGGCTTCACCTTCTTGGCCTGGGCGAATGCGCCTGAAAGGGCTACGGCGAAAACGAGCATGAGGGCGAAAAGCTTTTTCACTGGAATGCCTCCGGTTCTTTCCCACAGCAACGAGAGTCGACGACTCCCGAATCTATAAACCTAGCAGGATTATATGTATGCTGTGTTACAAGTAACAATTCCATGAGTATTCAAATCTGTCAATATAAAAAATTGTATAATTTTCTATTTACAAGCTATTTAGATAAATGTTGCTCGCTACGAGATTTTCTATGCTTATATACATGTAATACAACTTGGCTCGAGTTTTCATGAGAGCGCGTTCGGGAGGAAAAAACGGATACGCCCAGCTTTGTCTACGTCGACGGCGGCTGGTTGGCCGCCTGGAATGCGGGTTGCTCGCCGGCTTGCCGACGATTGCTTTCGTTGACAATGGCCTGGATCGTCACATCGATGTGTTTTTCCATTTCGCTTTCGCAGGCGGGCTTGTCTCGGGCTTTCAGGGCGTCTATGAGCTTCCTGTGGTAATAGAGGCCGATCTCGCATCCCAAGAGGTCGACGATATCCGACATCGAAGCCGTCATGATCTGGTTGATGAGGTGGTAGAGATTGTTGATGATCGGGTTGTTCGCTATCTCGGCTATCCTGAGATGGAAGCTGAAATCCGCTTGGGCGAAGCGCGCGTGGTCGTCGACGCTCGCCTGCATCGTCTTGTAGGTCTCTTCGAGGTATTCGAAATCTTTGTTGCATATCTTTTCCACCGCGAGGCCTATCGTTCCCTTTTCGATAATCTTCCTATATTCGAGGACGGTTATGATGTCGTGATTGCGGTTGTTCAACATGGTGGGCTGAAGATTGTTGATGGTGATGACGGCGGGAAGCTCGAGGGCGTAGGTTCCTCCCCCATGTTTGGTCTTGACCATTCCCAGTATTTCTAGTTGCTGAAGAGCGGCCCTGACGGTAACCCTGCTGACGCCGAAGGTTTCGCAGAGCTGGTTTTCCGACGGGAGCTTTTCGCCCGGTTTCCACGCGCCATTGAGAAGCTGGTTCTTGAGTTGCACATATATCTGGGCCCGGAGCGAATCTGTCTTGACTCTGTGCAGTTTGGCCATGGGACTCTCCCGCTTCGTACTTGTAATACAACATACATTTAAAATGGGAAAAATGAAAGATGGGAAATCTGCATAAATTCGGCGCCTCTCTGAAGGCCCGTCCGCGCGCTTTTACGGTGACTCGGTTGAGGCTATACTCCCCCTCATGCCCAAGCGCACGCCCTTCGTCCGCTACAAGCTTATTATAGAAAGATTACAATCCGGCAGGAGACCGAGCCTCCAGGATCTCCAAAGGCACCTGGAGGAAAACAATTACCCCATTTCCACGCGCGGAATCCTGAGGGATATCGAGACCCTCAACGCGAATTTCGATATCGAAATCGTCTATGTACGTAAAGGTAATTTCTATTATATAGAAGAAAAAAGCTCGCCAGGCTTGTCTGCCGCGCTTGCCTATCTTGAGATGGCCCAGGCGGCCGACACATTCATCGAGACCTTCAAAGACCTAAAGGATTTGAGCAAATATGTAGCTTTTGAGTACCAGGACTTGGTCAAGGGGACCGAGCACCTTCCAACCTTGCTCGATGCGATGAAGTCCGAAGGGACGGTCGCCCTCTGGCACAGCACGTTCCAGGATCAGGAGGTGAAGCGGTACGCCTTTTCTCCCCAGCTCCTGAAGCAGTACCAGGGGAGATGGTACGCGATAGGCGCGGTCTCCGGCATCGACAAGCCCATGGCCTTCGGCCTCGATCGCATCCACAGGATCGAGGCCATACCCGGTTCGCCGCGAGCCGGGCGGCTCGATCTCTCGGGCTACGAAGATGTTATTGGCGTTTCATTGCCGGAAGGCGAGCCTGTGGAAGTGCGGTTCATCGCGACAAGCCTTCAGGCGCGCTACCTGGAAGCTCTTCCCCTGCATCGATCGCAGAGGGTCGTTGCCAGAAAGGAGGATGGGGTCGAATTCTCCCTGAGGCTCATCCCGAACTATGAACTCACTCAGGAGCTGCTCAAATTGGGGGATAGCGTCCAGGTTTTATCGCCTCCTTCGCTCGTTGGCAAGCTCCGAGAAATATTGGAGAAATCCTTGGAAAAATCGAAGATCGCGACATGAGCTGTCATAGTTGTGGGCCTATCCTATTCTCATGAGCGCCACCTACGGATCGGGACCCGGGAATCTCTTCGAATTGGATGATTCCTGGGCTTTGTTTCTCAACACTGTCGTGCAGCAACTCAGGGCCAAGATGAAGAAAAACGCTCTCCAGGTCGTCGACGCGAATCGGGTCTTGGCCGCAGAAGCCCTGATGAAGGTAGGGCCGGACTTGATACGCGAATTCGCCAGGATGGCAATAATCGAGGACTACCGCCACACGCTTTTCGATGACCGGATGGCGA
>DATCUA010000258.1:0-3410 GCA_036567645.1 Rectinemataceae bacterium
ATCGGCTCGGCCCGCCTGCTTCCCGGGCGCCTCGAGTACCGCGATCAGCCTCGGTCTATTACCCGGATCCTCGCTTGGCCGCTTTCCTCCCCTTCCATCGATCCTATGACGGCCGCGAAGGTATAGCCGCACGAGCGCAATTCGGCGGCCAAGGCCTGGGCTTGTCCCGGCGCTACCGAGACGAGGAGGCCTCCTGAAGTCTGCGCATCGCAGAGTATGGACTTCAGGATGGGATCCATGCCTTCGGGCCATTCGCATATATCGGACACGAGCTCCTCGTTGTTCCTGCTGCCGCCCGGGATCATGCCCCGTACTGCAAGCTCCCTCGTCTCGGGGAGGATGGGCGCGGCCCGCGCAAAAACGCGCGCCGAGAGGCCAGAGCCTCTGCACATTTCCCTCAGGTGTCCCATGAGGCCGAACCCGGTAATATCGGTCACCCCTCCCACATCGTAGCGGGGCAAGAGGGCTGCTGCCTCCTTGTTGAGGAGCTCCATGGTTTCTATGGCTGCGCGGGCCGCGGAGTCCGAAGCCATCCGGTTCTTCATCGCCGTGCAGAGGATTCCCAGACCCAGGGGCTTGGCGAGGACGAGGGCGTCCCCCGGCCGGGCTCCCGAATTCCTGTAGACGCGGCCCGGATCGACGATGCCCGTCACGGTCATGCCGAACTTGGGCTCGGTATCTTCCACGGAGTGGCCGCCCAGTATGGAGACGCCCGCTTCCCGCGCCTTGTCGACCGCGCCCTTCAGAATCGCCTCCAAGACAGAGAGGGGAAGCCTGTTCGTGGGAAAGCAGACAATGTTGAGGGCGAAGAGGGGCGTGCCGCCCATCGCGTAGATGTCGCTCAACGCGTTGGCCGCCGCTATGGCGCCGAAATGGTAGGGATCGTCCACTACGGGCGTGAAGAAGTCCACAGTCTGGACGATGGCCTTGGAGGGCCCGATGCCGTAGACCGCGGCATCGTCCGAAGTTTCCGTGCCAACGAGCGCGGCCGGGTCAGTCGGCGTGGGCAAGCCGGCCAGGATCCGCTCGAGGGCCTGGGGGCGCATCTTGCAGGCGCAACCCAGGCCGTGAGTATAGCGGGTCAGCCTCACGGGGCCATCGTCCCCTTCATCCGCAGAAACTCCGGCCTCTCGGGTGGAGAGCCGCCGCACCGTTTCAGCCACGAGATCGGCCGCCCGTGAGGCTTCTTCCTCGCCGAGCCCGCATCCGGTGGAAAACCGTATCGTACCCATGGCAAATTCCATCGGCACGCCCATGGCCTTCAGCGTCGAGGATATCTCCGTCCTGTCCGAATGGCAGGCCGCCCCAGCCGATGCCGCTATCCCATCCAGTTCCGACAATATCGTCGAGGCTTCCAATCCCCCGAAGCCCAGGCTCAGGGTGTTGGGCAGCCTCCGCGATGGGTGCCCGTTGAGCCGGGGAGGAGGATCGAGGGCCATGAGTCTGGCCTCGATGATGTCGCGCGTCCTTCTCATCTTTTCGGCTCTCTGATCCAGGTTCTCCGCCGCGGCTCGGGCAGCGGCTCCCAAGCCCACGATCTCGAGCACGTTTTCGGTGCCCGCCCGCATGCCCCGTTCGTGGCCGGCGCCGTGCATGAGAGAGCCCAATCTCAGGCCGGAGCGGATGTAGAGCGCCCCTACGCCCTTGGGTGCGTAGAGCTTGTGTCCCGCCAGGGAGAGCAGATCGACCCCGAGCTCGTCGACGTTCACGGGTATCTTGCCCAGGCTTTGAGCGGCGTCGCAATGGAATACGGCACCGGCTTCGCGGGCGATCCGAGAAAGCTCGGCTATGGGCTGGATGGTGCCCACTTCGTTGTTGGCGTGCATGATGGACACGAGGATGGTGCCCGGCTTCAATGCCCGGCGAAGACTGTCGGGATGAACCATGCCGTATTCGTCAACGGGGAGAAGATCGATCTCGAAGCCCTGGGTTCCGAGCCAGCGGCAGACTTCCAAGACGGCCGGATGCTCCACGGCGCTAGCGAGGATCCGGTTCCCCCTCTGCCTCAAGGCCGCTGCTCCTCCTTTGATAGCCCAGTTGTTGGATTCTGTCCCTCCGGAGGTGAAGTAGATCTCCTCGGGCTTGGCGCCTATGAGACGAGCCACCGATTCCCTCGCGTCCTCCACGGCCGACCGGGCTTCCCGCCCGAAGGCATGCGAGGAGGATGGATTCCCGTATTTTTCCGTCAGGAAGGGGCGCATGGCTTCTATGGCTTCGGGAGCCAGGGGAGTCGTGGCGTTGTAATCCAAATAGATGGGTCGTATCATGCGGGCCATTGTGCCATTTAAGCCACGAAGCGGCAATCTGCGCGCGAGCCGCCCCCCAGCGAGCCGCCCATCAGGCATCTACCCTCCTGAGCCTTGGCGATTGTATTTTGGATAGAAAGCGAAACGCGCGGCGCTATGCCGACGAGGAGGAAGCTATGCATGTGATGGACGCCATAGAATCGAGGAGGGCCTACAGGGCCATGGATAGCAAACCCATCCCGGAGGAGGTTCTGCTCCGCCTTGTCCGTTCTGCCCATCTCGCGCCGTCTTGCATGAACAATCAGCCCTGGCGGATCCTGATCGTCTCGGAACCATCCCGGCTCGATGCCCTGAAGGCTTCACTGTCTCCTGGCAACTATTGGGCGAAGAGCTCGCCGGCGATCGCCGCCTTTGTCACCAGCCCCGATTGGGATGCCCGGCTCGATGGAGGCAGGGATTACGCCCTGTTCGACCTGGGGCAGGCGGCCATGGCCTTCCAGCTCCAGGCTGTGGAAGAAGGCCTGTACGTCCATCCGATCGCCGGTTTCGGCCAGGCGCTTGCCAAGGAGGCTCTCGGTATACCCGAGCGCCTCGTCCTCGAAGCCCTCGTCGTCCTCGGATACCCGGGCGATATATCCAACCTGAACGAAAAACACGCCCAGTCCGAACGCGGTCCGCGCGTCCGCAAATCGCTCGAGGATGTCTTCGCCTTCGACACGTGGAACGCAAGGCTCGAGCCATCGGGGAAGTGACAGCTGCACGATAATACGCTATCATTGACTGCGCTCGTGTACAGGCTTCTGGAATATGCCGTCAGGCGGGCATCCAGATCATGACAATGCGAAATTTGCAGAGGTCAGCATGAAAAAAAGTATTTTCTTAGCCCTTGCAGCGGCCCTTTCTCTTTTTGGCGCATCCTCCTGCGCCATCTCCTGGAGTTCTGCAAGAAGCCAGCCGCTCGCTGATTCCCCGAAAGACATTCTAGCCGCTACGGCGATCCCGGCATCTCCAGAGCAGGTTCCTACCGCTCCAGCCGCCCCAGCCGAGGCCTCGCCTACGGCCTCCGACGCGCAACCTGCGGTAGCGGCACAACCTGCGGTAGCGGCGCAACCTGCGGAAGCGGCGCTCCCTGCCGATAAGGAGCCAGTTGCGGGTCCTGCATCC
>DATCUA010000259.1:0-2312 GCA_036567645.1 Rectinemataceae bacterium
GGCAGGGCTGGCCGGCGGGGTTCGGGTTCCCTCGCTGTCTTCGTGGCTTCCTCGGCCCCCCTGGATCAGTATTTCGCCAGGCACCCGGAGTATTTCCTCTCCCAAGGCTTGGAAATGGGGAGGGTAGACCTCGACAATCCATATATCTTCGTCGACCATCTCAAGTGCTCGGCCTTCGAATTGCCTTTTCGCAGGGGGGAGGCTTTCGGCTCCGGCTCGACCGAGAGAGTCGAGCTGACTGGAGAGACCCTCTCCATGCTGGAGGAGGGTGGAACCCTCCGGCTGAGGCAGGACCGCTGGCACTGGTCCGACGAGGGCTACCCCAGCGAAAAGGTTTCCCTGCGTTCGGCCACGGCCGACAATGTCGTCATCGTGGATATCAGCGCGGGCTCGCGACGGGCAGTCGGGGAGATGGACAGGGCAAGCGCAAAAGAACTCCTCTTCCCCAACGCCGTCTACTTGCATCTGGGCAAGCAATACATGGTCACCGGACTGGATATCCCCAATAGGCTCTGCACTGTCGTGCCCAAGACTACGGAATACTGGACCGACGCTGTCGTGAAGACCGACTTGAGTATCCTCACCGAGGACGAGAGGGGGAGGATAGGGCAGGGCGTCCGGGGATTCGCCTACTCTCTTGGCGACGTGCTAGTGCGCAGCCAAGCCGAAAAGTTCAAGAAGCTCACCTATACGACGCACGAGAACATAGGATACGGGGACATAGACCTGCCTGCAGAAGAAACCCAGACGAGAGCCATCAGCCTCCTCTTCCCAACAGGCTTCCAAGCAGGGGACTATCTCGACCAGATTGGGCCGGCCTCGGCTGCAGCCGTCCTCGTGGGAGCGGGAAGGCTCTTCCAAGCCCTCTGCCCGGCCTTTCTCCTCTGTTCTCCAGGCGATATCGGGCTCTCGGAACGAGTGAGGGATCCTCACTTCGGCCAGGCGGCCATACACCTCTACGACAAGTACCCAGGCGGCACCGGCCTTTCCGAAGCCCTTGTCCCGAAGCTGGGAGACCTGGCGAGCGCGGCCCGGGAGCGTATTGAGAGCTGCGCCTGTTCCGGGGGATGCCCTTCCTGCGTGGGAGCCGACCTCGCGATGCCATCCTCGGATCAGAGCCGATCCCCGATCAAAGCATCGGTTGCCCGGTTTCTCGAACTCTGCATTCCGGAGGGCTGAGGTGCAGAGCCTCAAGGGCCGCCTCGCCCGGATCAAGGCTCTAGGGCTCTCGCGGGCCTCGAGCCTGGGGGAGAAGGAGGCGTTGAGATCGGAACCCGTGGATCTAGGCGCCGCTCGGGGCTGGGCCGCCATGCCGGAACCGGGAACCGGAAACCCGACGAGGCCGCCTCTCAGCGGATGGGAAGGCTTGGGCGAGTATGTCTGCGCAAGGCGGTTGGAGACAGGCCTCATCCTTCCGGATCGGGCTGGAGAAGGATTTCGGCTTCCTTTTTTCGATCCCTCTCCTTCCTGCTTGTCCCGGTTTGGCCCAATCGCTGAGTTCGGCGATCTTTCATTCTTCGACCTCGAGACGACGGGACTCTCGGGCGGGGTTGGCACGATAGCCTTCCTCGCCGCCCTTGGCGCGTTCGAGGGAAAGAACTTCGTTCTCACCCAAGTGTTCATTTCGGATTACCCCGGGGAACCTGCCTTCCTCGACCGCATCGCGGATTTCTTTTCGATCCATCCCCTCGTGGTCAGCTATAACGGGGCGAGCTTCGACGTGCCCCTGTACAGGACGCGCAGGATCATGAACGGCCAAGAGCTTCCCAGGTTCGAGCACCTGGATCTCCTGAGGCTGGCTCGCAGGCTCTGGAAAAGGCGACTCGGCTCCTGCTCCCTCCAGGCTCTGGAGAACGAGGTACTGGGCTTTGAGAGAGAGGACGATATCCCCAGTGCGATCATACCCAGGCTTTGGCTGGAATATTCCAGCGACACTTCGGGAAAAGACTCTGGCTGGGCTTCAGCCGAAACCATGGCGAAGATCGCCGAGCATAACGCCAAGGATGCGACCTCCCTCGCTTCGCTCTTCTTGAAGATTTCGGCCCTCGGAGAAGATCCGCTCGGCCAGGCAGAGGCAATGCGCGCCCATGCTTCCAGCCTGAGCATGATGCTGCTGAAAGGAGGGAGAACCAACGAAGCCATGGCCCTCCTGAGCCAGGCGGGGATGGAAGGCGATCAGGACGCCCTCCTTTCCCTTGCCATGCTCAAGAGGAAAATGGGAGACAGCCAGGGCTTCCTGGAGGCGGTCGAGTCCCTGGAGCCCCGAAGCTATCGAGTGTGCATACTCAAAGCCAAGGCGGCAGAGCATCGCC
>DATCUA010000260.1:0-7294 GCA_036567645.1 Rectinemataceae bacterium
GATCTCGACTTCCCTCCCTCCGACGTGGATGCGGCCCGAATCGGCCTTTTCCAGGCCGTAGAGGATGCGCATGAGGGTGGTCTTGCCCGCGCCGTTTTCTCCGACGAGGGCATGGATTCCCCCTGCGCGGGCATTGAACCACGCCCCATCGTTGGCTTGGGTGTCGGAGGCCGGGTAGTATTTCCTGATGCCTTCCATAGCCAGGTCAGCCATGGCGAGGGCCTCCTGATCCGGGGACATGGGCTGCAGCCGCCGACCGCGCACTTACAGGGCTGGCACCTTGAACTGGAGCTTGCCAGACTTGATCTGCGACACGACTGCGTCCACCTTGGCGCGGACAGCCTGGGGCACTCCTTCAAGATATGAAGGATGCTTGTCCAGGAACTCGATGTATCCGTCCCTCATCCCTACCACATCGGCCGTTCCGAAGAGAAGCTTTCCCTCGGCGGCGGCCTTGAGCTTGGTGTAGGCCAGCTCTTCCTGGTGCAGGATCGTGCAGCCCAGAATGGTCTTGGGCGCACGGGCGAACTCGTCACCATCGAAGAATACCAGGTACTTGCCTGCTTCCTGGGCGCTCTTGAGCACGCCCTGGCTGGCGGAGCCGCAGATGGGCAGGATGACGTCCACTCCGGAGGCGATCATGCTCTTGGCCAGGTCGGCCGCCTTGGTGGCGTCGAACCAGTTGCCTACCACCCTGGTGTCCAGTTGGAAGGCCGGGTCTACGGCCTTGATGCCCTGCTCGAAACCCGGGGCGATGAGCTTGTCCATCACGGGATAGTGCTGGCCTATCACCAGGCCGACTTTTTTATCGGGATTGGCTCCAGGCAGGGAGGATAGGGAGACGAGCCCGGCAAGATAGCCGGTCACGTAACCCTGTTCGAGTTGGTTGTAGAGAACCGTGTAGAGATTGGGCACGCCGGATTTCTGCCCGTCCAGGCAGATGAACTTCTGCTTGGGAAAAGCAGGGGAGATCTTGGCGATGAGATCGGGGAGGGACGGATTGGATGTGATGAGGATGTCGTACTCTCCCGTGGCTACGAGGCTGGTGAGCTTTTCCTCCCATTCGGCCTGGTTGAAGCCGGCTTCAAAGACCTTGACGCCAGTGCCGGCATTCTCCGAGGCGAAGCGTTCCACGCCCTTTGCCAGGCCGTCGTATATGGGCGATCCAGCGCGGACGCCCGGTATGAAGACAGCCACTTTGAGCGGCTTGGCGAAAGCGGCTCCCACGAGGCAGAGCAGGGCCAGGCCCAGGAGAAGGATCTTCTTCATGGTTCCTCCTTGTAAAATCTCCACCATTTCTCACTTGACGTAAGAAAAATACTCACGTAGGATTTACTCTACCATAGATACGTGAAAATGCAATCGGAAAACGACAAGCCCGGCGCCGAAATTTCGAGGCGCAAGGACGGAAGCTACCGGATCGGGGATCTCGCCTCGATGTTCGGCCTCACTGTGAGGACTGTGCGCTATTACGAGGAACTGGGCTTGCTCAAGTCGAGCGACAGGAGCGAGGGCCTCCATAGGCGATATCCTGAGAAGAACGTCGTCTATCTCAAGCGCATCGGCCAGCTCAAATCCTATGGCTTGACCCTGGGGGAGATCAAGGAGTTCTTTTCTCTGGCCGCGCAGGACAGGACAGGGGAGGGCTGCAGGAGCCTTCTCGCCGCAAAATATCAGGAGAGGATCGCGGCCGAGGAAAAGCTCGCAGAACAGATAGCAAAGCGCCTGGAGGATCTTCGCTGGCACTTGAGCCAGCTCCAGACCGTGCGCGATTTCTTCCAGTGTCCTGGAGACCAGTGCCCCGGCTGCGGATTCAAGGATCGCTGCGAGATGCGGATAGACGAAGCCGGACCGGATGTTAGCGCGGCGGCAGGCGTGGCAGATGCGGCGGCAGCCGCGGCCCAGGACCAGATCCCTGAACCGCAAGGAGCCCAGATATGAAAGCAGCGGTGCTCACGGCGCCCCGGAGCTTCGAGATCCGCGACCTGCCGGACCCAGAGCCTGCCGAGGGCGAAATCCTCGTTAAGCTCAAGGCCTGTGGCATCTGCACCCTGGAGCAGCGCCTCTATACCGGGGCCATGACTATGCCACTCCCCCTGATTCCCGGCCATGAAGCCTCGGGCGAGATAGTCCACGTGGGTAAATCGGTTGTGGGCGACTTCAGGCTGGGAGGGCGCGTAGCGCTCGATCTCGTGCTGCGTTGCGGTGAATGCTACTATTGCAGGATAGGCAAATCCAACCTCTGCGCCAACCGCTTCAAGAAAGGCCAGAGGGTCCTGGGCGGATTCGCCGAATACATAGCCGTGCGCCCTTCCCAGGTCCACCCCCTGCCGGACAGTCTCTCCTTCCAGGAAGCCTCCTTCGCCGAGCCTCTGGCCTGTTGCATCCATTCTCTCAAGCGCCTGAAAGTGGCAATGACCGAGGACCTCCTCGTGGCTGGGGCGGGAGTCATGGGCTTGCTCCATCTGCTCGCGGCGCGCTGCATGGGCCTGCGGGTGACCTTGAGCGATCCCGATCCCGAACGGAGGAAGATGGCCCAAGCCCTGGGCGCCGACTTCATCGTCGATCCGGGCGCATCGTCCTTGCCCGAATTCGCCAAGGAAATTACCGGAGGGCTGGGCTTCTCCTCCTGCGTCGTCACCAGCCCGGCGCCCCAGGCCTTCGAAACCGCCGTAGCCTCCATGGCCAAGGCGGCGAGGCTCAACATCTACACGGCCTACGATTCCGCAATGACCATTCCACTGGACGCGAACGTCGTCCACCGCCAGGAGCTCCTCATAACAGGGACCGAAGGCAGGCTGGAGGAGGACTTCCTCCAGGCAGTGCGCCTCCTTTCCTTCGGCAAGGTGGACGTGCGCCCCCTCATCAGCGCCACCACATCCTTTTCCACCATACACGAGGGATTCGCCGCTGCGCTTGGCAAGAAGGCCTATCGCGTCCTCCTCGAGCACGAGGCCCCATGATCCTCGCCGTCGACCTGGGTACCAGTTCGGCCAAGGCCGCCCTCTTTTCGAGGAAGGGAGATGTCCTGGCCGTGGGCTCGAGCCCGATAGACAAGATCGCTTCGCCGCAATCAGGAGTCTCGGCCGATCCCATGGCCCAGGAAGTCGATGCCGAAGCCTGGAGCCGGGCCTTCGCCCGGCTCCTGCCCGATCTGCGGAGCCGAGCGGCTCAGGCAGAGGCCGGGCGGGGGAACGAAGCCCTCGAATGCATAGCAGTCTCGGGCAACGGCCCTAGCCTCGTTCCCGTTGGCGACTCGGGCCTTCCCCTGGCTCCGGCCATCACCTGGATGGACAGGCGCGCCGTAACCGAAGCCGCCATGGCTTCCAAAGTCGCGGGCCGACCCCTCGACCCCACGTACAATCTGCCCAAGGCGCTCTGGTTCAAGCGCTTCAAGCCAGACATGTACGAAAGGACGGCGCGCTTTTCCTCCTGCCCCGAATACCTCTGCGGAAGACTCACGGGCTGCTGGCGCACCTTCCTGCCCGCCCAAGGCTTCCAGCCCATCATCTGGGATTCGGCCTCCCTGAGGGCTCTCGGCCTGGACGAGTCCAAGTTCCCCCCCTTCATCGGCCTGGGGCAGGTCCTGGGCAGGGTGAGCCTGTCGGCTTCCCGTGAGTTCGGCATCCCCGAGGGGATTCCCGTCGTGTCCGGGGGGCCGGATTTTGTCGTCTCCCTCATTGGCACGGCCACAACCCGCCCCGGCAGGGCGTGCGACAGGGCGGGCAGCTCAGAGGGCATCAATCTCTGCCATGAGGGAAGCTTCCCCCAGGATTCCCGCCTCCTCGTGATGCCCCATGTCATCGAGCCCTACCTGAACGTCTCGGGTGCCATTTCCACCACCGGAAGGGCGCTGGCCTGGTTCATGGAAGCTTCCCGGGCCGGCGGGGGGGATTTCGAGGAGCTCTTCGATTCGATCGGCATGGTAGAGCCCGGAGCGGGCCGGCTCGTTTTCCTTCCCTATCTCGCCGGGGAGCGGGCCCCGCTCTGGGACCCAGATGCCCGGGCGGCCTTCCTGGGGCTCAACCTCACCCATCGCTTCGAGCATATGGCGAGAGCCGTGGCGGAATCCGCTGGCTACGCCATCAGGGATGTCGTGGAAGCCATGGGCTCCCGGGGAGCGAAGGTATCAGAACTGCGAGTTTCGGGCGGGCCTGCCAGGAATCCCGCATGGAACCAGATCAAGGCCGATATCACTGGTCTTCCTCTTCTCGTGCCCCGCTTTCCCCACGCCGAGCTCATGGGGGATCTCTGCCTGGCCCTCTCGGCTTTGGGCGACTACCCGGGGCCGGCGGAGGCCGCGGAAACCCTGGTGACGATGGAAAGGGCGCATGAACCTATCGCGGCCCTGCGTTCCTTGTACGACGACCTCTTCGGCGCCTACCAGGAAGGCTATCGCGCTTTGAAGCCGGTCTTCGCGAGGCTGGCGGCGGGTCAAAGGCCCTCCGGGCAGGGATCTTCAGGACGGGATGCGGTCGATCGGAATCCAGGGGCTGGTTGAGCATCCGCAGTCCCGATAGAAGGGAACGGGAAGGGCGGATACGCGATAGGAGGAGGGATCATGATAGGCGCGAGCGTTCGGATGAACAGGATCTTCTCCAAGGCGGACGGCAAGGCCGTCATCGTGGCCATAGACCATGGGGGCATAGCGGGGCCGGTTCCCGGCATCGTGCGGCCTTCGGACGTCGTGGGTTCTTGCGTCAAGGCGGGAGCCGATGCCATTCTCGCGACGCGGGGGCTGGCCCAGGCTTCGGAGGGCGAATGGGACAGGGGGACTGGCCTCATCCTCAGGCTGACGGGCGGATTCACCGTCCTGGGAGGTGGATTCGAAGAAGAGCTCATCTGCGATCCCGAGACTGCCCTTCGCTCGGGAGCTGACGCCGTGGCGATGACGGTCAAGTTCGGCCATAAAAGGGAGGGCGCCTTCATCAAGCAGGCGTCTCTGGCCGCGGCCGCCTGCTCCGCCTGGGGGCTTCCCGTCATGATCGAGGCCATGGCCAAGCAGGAAGGCAAAAAGGCCAACGATCCCGAAGGAATTCGGCTCGCCGCGCGCGCAGCCCAGGAGATCGGGGCCGACATGGTCAAGACCTACTACACGGGCGATCCCGACTCCTTCAGGCTGGTCACCGAGGGGTGCCCGGTTCCCGTCATCATCCTGGGCGGGGAAAAGAACGACAGCTTGAAGAGCCTCTTCGAGGACGTGTACTGGTCCATACAGGCTGGAGGGGCGGGGGTGGCGATCGGCCGCAACATCTGGGCTCACGGGCGGACCACGGCCATGGTCGAGGCCATGAACGGCCTCGTGCACGGAGCCTGGAGCGTCGCCCAAGCCCTGGAGCATCTCGGCGAGTCCTGAACGCTCCAAAGCCGCTCCTCCCCGCCCTCGGGGTCTTGACCGGTCCCGGGCTGGGCACTAAGGTAACCCAAGACCAATCCGCGCCCGCCCGAGAGCGGAGCGTAGCGTTCGGAGGATCCACATGCCCGAGTCGAAAGTCATCATCAACCTATCCAACCGCCATATCCACGTCAGCAAGGAAGACCTGGCCATCCTCTTCGGCCCGGAACATTCCTTGACCAAGACCAAGGATCTCATGCAGCCCGGGCAGTTCGCCTGCGCCGAGACAGTCACTATCAAGGGGCCCAAGGGAAGCTTCGAAGGCGTGCGGATCCTCGGCCCCGAGCGCAAGGAGACCCAGTGCGAGATCATGGCCTCCGACCAGTTCAAGCTGGGCGTTCCCGGGTGCCCCGTGCGCGAGTCAGGCCAGCTGGACGGCTCGGCTCCCTTTGAAATAATCGGGCCGGCGGGCTCGGTCAAGAAAGACAAGGGCCTGATCATCGCCAAGCGCCACATCCACTTTTCGCCGGCCGACGCCGAGCGATTCGGCGTGGTGGATAAGCAGGTAGTATCGCTCAAGGCGGGCGGCGAGAGGGGAGCCATCTTCCTCAACGTGGTCTGCAGAGTCAATCCTGCCTACGCCCTGGAATGCCACCTGGACTTCGACGAGGGCAATGCCGTGGGAATAGGCAACGGAAGCATCGGAGAGATCGTAGGCCGATGAGCAAGATCATCCTCAAGGCCCAGGATCTGGACGGATTTCTCACTCCTCAGGACAACGCCTACCTAGCGCGCATGGAGAGCCTGTACCGCCAGGCCATGGTCTCGTTCAACATCCTCGCCACAGCGCATACGGAATCCGCGAGGAAGAAGGAAGAATCGGCCCTCGTGGAGCTCTACAACACCATGGGCGGGATAATGCAGGAGATATGCGCGGCAGAGCCGAGGCTCCATGTCTACTCCTTCGCCGCTCCCCAGGAAAACCACGGGGAAGCCTCCCGCCTCATCGCCAAGCTGCGCGACGTGGGCACGGGCAGACAGGAGTTCGTCTATTACATCCAGAGAGCCTTCGAGCTCCTCTTCAACCTGGCCTTCGGAGGGTCCGGCGGCGCCACCAAGAACTACCTGATCGTCAAGACGCCGGTAGGCATACCGGTCCAGAACTTCGCCGTGCACAAGATCCCCAACATAGACGCCCAGCTGCAGGACACGGTGATGTGCGTCATGCTCAGGGGCGCCCTCCTTCCCTCGATGATAGTCTCCAAGGAGATCCAAGAGTTCTCCTCCAGTGGCTACCTCACTCCCTTCGCCCTCTTCAAGATCAAGCGAGACGACACCAAGAGCGAGCACACGATGGAGTACATCCTCGACCTCGACAGATCATACTTCAAGCTCGAGGAATTGGACGGCAAAAACCTCGTCTTCGCCGATCCCATGAACGCCACGGGAGGGTCCCTGGTCACGATCGTCAAGTTCCTCCTCGAGCAGGGCGTGAAGCCGGCCTCTGTGCGCTTCCTCAACGTGATCTCCGCCCTGAAAGGTTCCCTGCGTATCGTGCGGGCAATAGAGAACGTGGCCGTATACACCCTCTGGATGGATCCGATGCTGAACGACAGGGCCTACATCATGCCGGGCTTGGGCGACGCGGGCGACAGGATCAACGGCGCCGACGACGACCAGCCCCGGGACATGCTCAGGCTTGTGGCCGACTACGGCACCAATATCACCGGCCTCTACCGAGCCCAGCTCAAGGTGATCGAGGAGACGGTTCTCCATCGTTCCCGATGATGCCCGGATCAGAATGGCTCGTAGCCCTGTTCTGCGAGGGTGACATCCTCCTCCCCTCCAACGGGACGGGGATGCCCATCTTTTCGGTGCAATCTCCCGTATCCGGCGCTTCTCTTTCCGCTTTCATGCACGAGAAGAAAGCCTATGGGGCGGCAGAACTTTCCGCCGACC
>DATCUA010000261.1:0-1709 GCA_036567645.1 Rectinemataceae bacterium
CTGGCTCGTCAGGCACGTCGGGGGCCTTAGGCGCCGCCCACGATCCGCCTCCCTTTCCTCGCCCATCCCCCGGCGAACTGAAATCGAATACCCCTAGTTCTCTGCCCACAGGGGCGCCGTTCACCGTCAGCATGCCCCCGAAATTGGTCTGGGCGAGGATGCCCAGGGTCCAGCCCCCCAGGCGGGCGGGGAGGCGGCGCGAACTCGTCCCTATCCCGCCCTTGAAGCCGAGGCAGGAACAGCCCGTGCCTCCGCCCACGTTGCCCTGGGCTACCGGACCCGAATCCGCCGCCGCCAAGGCCGCCTCCACGTGGATGGCCCGGACATGCCTTCCTTGGATGTCGTTGAGAAACCCGTCGTTTATATCCCCCACAACAGGATTGACCGTTCCCGCACTGATTCCGATCTCGGGGCTCCGGGCGCAGGACCAGGCTGTTAGGGCGTCGGCTACGAGGCCGACATTCAGGGTGTTCGTCAGGGCGATGGGAGTCTCGATCGTCCCGAGCTCGCCTATCTGCGCCAGCCCCGTAGACTTGCCGAAGCCATTGAGCACGAAGCACCCGGCGGGAACCTTGTCCCTGAACAGGTTGCCCCCATGGGGCAGGATCGCTGTCACTCCCGTCCGCACCGGACCCTTTCCCGGAACGAGGGGGCCCGAGCCCTCCACCAGGGTCGCGTGGCCCACGAGGACGCCTTCGACATCGGTTATCGCGTCCAGAGGCCCTGGGCGAAACACCCCAATATCGATCCCCAGATCCCTCGATCCCGGCTTGTCCATGTGTAACGCCCCTTATCCCGATGTGAACCAGGACATGCGCCCTGTTTCGCGGCCCGAAGAGCCTTCGCTTTACAGCTCTCGAAAACCGCGACTATACTCCATCCTACCATAAGCGCAATCGACCAGGGAGGATTCCATGTACATTTCGAGACTCACCAGCAAACGCTTCGCCGCATTGGCAGGAAAGATCGATACGGTAGTAGTCCCCGTCGGCAGCCTTGAAGCCCACGGCATGCACTGCCCCCTGGGCACCGACAACCTCATACCCGACCGCATGTGCGCCGACCTGGAAAAAGCCATAGGATCGGAAATCCTCATAGCCCCAACCCTCAACTACGGCTATACCCCATCCCTCATGGCCTTCCCCGGCACCGTCTCCCTCCCGGCCGAAGCACTCCTGTCGATCTACTCCGAGATCGGCATAGCCTTCGTCCGCTGGGGAGCCAAGAACATAGTCTTCATGAACGGCCACGGGGGCAACATCCCCATGCTCACCGTAGCCTGCGACCGCATCAACGCCGCCGGCGGCACGGCCATGGCCATATCCTGGTGGGCCACCTACTCCGCCGACATCCTCGGCGTCTGCGAAACCCAGGGCCACGCCGGCGAAGACGAAACCTCGGCCATCCTCGCCATAGACGCCAGCCTCGTCGACGACGGCGAGCGTTCCATCCACATGAAAAAGTCCTTCTGCCTCCCCCTCTCCGGCCCCAGCCAAATAGCCGCCCGCTACCCCAACGCCATGAGCGGGGACTCCACCAAGGCCACCGAGGCCAAGGGCCAGGCCCTCTACGAGCTCTTCTTGCGCAAGAACCTCGACTATATCGCCCGCCTGCGCGAAGGCCGCTTTATCGAGCCCATAGCCTAGGCGAGCGTCGCCTCCTCCCAGGCGGCTTCACGCCACAAAAAAGGCCGGCCGGGGATCCCTCCC
>DATCUA010000262.1:0-1686 GCA_036567645.1 Rectinemataceae bacterium
CCCAGCTTCGGATGCGTATAGATCGAGATCTCCCGACCAAACCCAGCCTTCTATCCCGGACTCGGCATGCTTGAACCAATAGCCCCCGGCCACGGCTCCCCGCGGATCGATTCTCCGCCCAGCCACGGGGAAGACCTGGCCAGCCCTGAGGACACCCAAATCGCGAGAGCCGGGATCTGGGGATTCCTTTATCTTCGCGTAGGCGCTGCGGACAAGGGCCCAGCCCAGATCGCTCGCCTCGGGGTCGGTGGGCAACCTGAGGTACCGGTTGTAGCTTTTGGAGCAGGAAACCAAGCCCACACCCAAAGCCGAGGCGAGAACGAGGACGAGGATTCCGGTGCGGGCCGGCCCCTTTTTATGAAGCGTGCCGAAAATCATGTGTAACCTGTTCAAATGTACTCGATTCTAGCGTAAAGTTAAATACAGTGAAGAATATATTCGGATCGGGCAATATCCGCTGTGTCTCTGTAGCGGCAATCCTGTCGCTTCTTCTCTGTCCGGCCGCTCTCTGGGGCCAGCAGGGGAAACCTCCGCTTCCTGTGCTGGGCTTCCGCGCCCAGGGTTTCGCGGCCCCTTCCTTCGGCAAGGATCAGGCCGCCCTCGGCGCCTGGGGCTGGAGCGCCGGCCTGGGCGCGCAGTGGAACCCGATCGACTCTCTGGAAGTCCGCGCCGAGACGGGCTTTTTCTCCGTCGGAGACTCGGCCTGGGATCCCTCGCTCTTCCGTTACAGGTCGTTCTACTCGTGGAGGACAGCAATCCTGGGCGGTATCGGCCTCCCCATAGGCTCGCTGGAACTCCAGGCTCTCGCGGGATTCTCAGTCCACATCGCCCGCTATTCGGGCTTGAGCGTCGCCTCGGCCTTCCCGGGGCTGGAAGCCTCGATCGGCCTCTCCATCCCCTTCGCTGTAGGCGACGGGGCCTGGATGGCCGTCTTCGAGCTGCCGGCTTCCTTCCTGTTCAGGGGGACTGCCCGTACATGGTCGCTGGGAATCCAAGCGGGCGCGAGCCTCAACCTGGGCCAAGGGAGGAAGCGATGAGGCGGACCTTCGCCCCAAAACCCGCATCGCGAGCTCCGCGCGCTCAGCGCAAGTTCCGCGCGGCTGGCGCCCCATGCGCTCTTCCTCCCGAGAGGCAGGCTCCCAGGCGCCTTCGCTTCGCTCTGTCCGCCCTGGCTTTCGCCTTCGGGCTCCTCTCCTCATGCACGAATTTCATCCGCCCCGAGAGCATCCCTTCCAACCGCTACGCCCTTCTCGTCGGGGTGAGGGACTACCAGAGCCAAAGCATCAACGACCTGACCAATCCCGACAAGGATGTCGCCGACATGGCCGCCCTGCTCGCGCAGCGGGGCTGGAGCGTCCAGACCCTCGTCAACTCCCAGGCTACCTACGAGGCGGTCGAGGGTGCCGTAGCCGGGCTATCCGCCGACGATTCCGCCACCATCCTCGTGTACTTCTCGGGGCACGGGCACGTGATGGACGGGAACACCTACATTCTCCCCTACGATTTCCGCTACGGCTCCTACTACGACAGCTCCACCTACGTAAACGGCATAACCCCTTCCCAGCTTTCCTCCTGGCTGGGAGCAGTCCCCGCCCGCCACAGGCTCCTCATCCTCGATTCCTGCTACTCGGGCGGCTTTTCCCAGGGGGAAGGCTTTGTCGACATGTCGCCCGGTGACTATTCGGC
>DATCUA010000263.1:0-2203 GCA_036567645.1 Rectinemataceae bacterium
GTTCAGTCCAAGCCCGGCGGAGCGGGGGCGCCGCCCTAGCCGGAGCGCGGAACGCGAGAAGAAAGGAAGAGCAATGCCCAATCCCACAGTCAAGTTCATCACGAGCCTCGGCGACATCGAGATCGAAGTGTTCGAGGACAAAACCCCGATCACTGCCGCCAATTTCCTTAATTACGTAAAATCGGGGTTCTACGACGGAACCATCTTCCATAGGGTTATTCCCAATTTCGTCGCCCAGGGCGGGGGCTTCGTACCCGGCATGGACCAGAAGCGCACTCGAACCCCGATAGTCAACGAAGCGTCCAAAGCTCCGGCCAACGCCCGAGGCACCCTTTCCATGGCCCGCACCATGGATCCCAATTCCGCCACGAGCCAATTCTTCATAAACTTTTCCGACAATTCGAGCCTCGATTACCGAGGCCCCGGGTCGGGTGCGGGCTACTGCGTCTTTGGCAAGGTTACCTCGGGCATGGACGTCGTGGATGCCATGGCTAAGGTTCCAACTGGGCGTATGCCGCCCCACGCGGACGTGCCAAAGGAGGACATAGTCCTCATCTCGGCGCGGGTTCTGTAAGATACCTCCGAATCGCCGCGGCCCATTGAACAACTGCGACGACGTGGGTATCCGCGGCTGTCTCTGCACCCGAGCCGATCTCCCCACGCTGCGGCGCCCGCTTCGCGAACCTGAATCTCAGCGCGCCTCGTAAGCCACAGCGCTCGAATACGAAGCCGATTCCGAGGGGTCGTACCTCAGCGCAAGCTTCACCGGCCCCCCGATCACGACAACATCGCCGGAAAACCTGGAGCCTTCCTTTTTAAGCATGGTCCACTCGCCTCCGCAAATCACGGCGGCGGCGTAGGCAGCCCTGGACTCGATCACGAAGCGGTAGGCGGCTCCCGTCTTGAGCGTCGGCCCACGGGGAACCTCGATAACCTTGAGATCGCCCTTGATCTTATAGGCTTTGGGCGCGGCTCCCCCCGCCAGGTACGAGCCTAGGTCCCCTAGCCCGAAGCCGTACTCCTTGAGCATCAGGACCTCGAAGACGAACTGGTCTGAGGGAAGCCTGGCCAGGATTGTCTCCAGGTCTGAGTCGGAAAAGCCGGCGGCCTTGAGGTCGACGATATTCCAGTCCTGGGATTCTATCGAAGCTCCGAATCGGTCTATGAGGCGCTTCTGCGCGGCCGCGCTCACGCCCGCCTCGTAGAAACGCTGGAAGCTGTAGGTGGGCACGTAGGGCAGGCGGTCGAAGTCGGCCTTGGTCATCCTCGCGTTAAGGAGGGTAGATTTCCCGTCTTCGGGGAAATGGGTGTAGATGAAGAGCTCCGGATCCATGGCGAACCATGCGTAGTCCAGCTTGCGTACGAACTTCCTGCTGTCGTCTATGTGGCCGGCTCCCCAGGTCGTGTCCATCAAGTACCACGAGCCCTCGATCTTGAAGACGTTCCAGGCGTGGTTCTTTTCGGAAGGCTTGCCGGGAATATAGCTGTATCCTTTGGAATAGCCCGATATTACCACGGACTCCAGCCCCAGCATCTTCGCCAAGTCCAGCGAGAGCTCGGAATACCCCTGGCATACGGATTTGCCCGATTCGAAGGTAGAGGCGGCTGTGGTCTCCGCGTGAATGCCGCCGAAAAAGGCGTCCGTGTCGTAGGCTATGTTGAGGCAAATCCAGTCGTAGACAGCCCGCGCTTTTTCCCAGTCGGTTTTGGCCGCTTTCGACAGGCTCGCCGCCACCTGGGCCGGGGAATCCATCCGGGGCATCGACTTCACGTAGGCGTCAATGCGGGAGAAGTCGATCGCGGGACCCCGTGAGTTGTTGACCTGCCTGGCCTGGGCGGCCAGGGGCGCGCCGAGCGAGAACGGGCCGCAGATCACGAGGCCGAGCCACAGAATCCGAACCGAGAGTCCGCGTCTCATGCCATCCCCCTTACAATGCCAGGCTTCTAGGCCTTGTACCCGAATCTCCTCAGCATGGCCTTGCGGTCGGCCTTGTCGGCTTCGCCTTCCACGCCCTTGGGCGAGGAGCCGTCGATGACGCCGAGTATCCCGGCGCCCTGGGCCGATCGGGCGCGGATGATCTGCAGGGGGTTGGCCGTAGCGGCGAAGACATGGCAGACCTCGGGGCAGGCCTTGATCCTGTCGAGTACGTTGATGGGGTAGGAACCGGGGCCGAGGACGAGGTAGAAGCTATGGCCGGCGCCA
>DATCUA010000264.1:0-15066 GCA_036567645.1 Rectinemataceae bacterium
CCCCCTTCGCGCGAACTCGAGGCAATGCCTCCCCACCCCGCAGCAGAGATCGAGGAGCCGTTTTCCCCCTCCGGGTTCGGCGAAGGTCTCGATCCTCGACACCGTTTCCGGGACTTCCGCCCAGCGGGCTTCGTCGAACATCAAGGGGGCGTAGATTTCCCAAAAGGCTGAGTCCTCGAACCATTCTCCCGCGCTCACAAGGCTCCGTGATCGAGCACGAGACCCATGGCGTACTCGAGCAAGGCCAGGTCCACTTCGCCCGAGGCGTCGGAAACCATATCGCGAAGCTCTTTCCACTCCTCGAGCGAGAGGGGGTCGCCGGAGTACTCCATCAGGAGCACGCTCGCGGCCGCCATGAGCCAATCCCGGGCCCTTTCCGGCTGCGAGCGCGTCTTGTCGTCCAAGACCTGCAGGAAAGCCTCCTTGAGACCCCGCGGCAGGGGGCTCAGGGCCCGTTCTGCGCTGGAGCGGATCGAGTGCGGAATCTCGGGCGCGGATAGGCCCCCGAGGCGCGAAAGCTCGGATTGGAGAGTGGATAGGGCTTTGTCGGACTGTCTCATCGTTTCCATTATCGGCTTAGGCAGGCGAAGCTTCCAGAGGATATGATCCGGCTAGCGCGAAAAAAGCCCTCCGGCGAGAAGAAGAGCGTTATAGACCGCATGTCCCAGGGCAAGGGCATGGAAACTCGTGCCCCGAAGCCGTGAAAGCCCGAAACCCAGCCCCAGGATGCCGGAGAGAAGGATACCGGAGAGCCCCTGGGCGGAGTGGGAGAGGCCGAAGAGGATGGCCAAGGCAGCCTGGGAGGCGAACGGAGAAAACCCTGCCCCGACGAGGGAGTCGGGTGCGAAAAACCTGAAGAAGAGCTCTTCCGAATAGCCGACTGCCAGGCACCAGATCAGGGAAGCTGCGACTGCCTCCGGGCTTGGGCTCGCCGGGGTCAATCCGATACGATCCCGAACCCCGAACGATGCCGAATCCGAACCGAAGGCTCCGTTCGCGAGATAGAGGGCGACTGCCATGGCTGCGGCCAAAGCCGCGGCGAGGGCGGCCAGCCTCAGGCTGTCTAGGATTTCCTTGGCTTTGGGTAGCTTGGCCTTCCCGGGAAAGCCCCCGCGGAGGGCGAGGATTATTGCGAAGCGGGCCATGGACTTGAGGGCCGACACGAGGAACCAGCGCGTGTCCATGGGGGATTCGGCGCGCGGCAGGAAAAGCTCGAGCCAGAGGAGGACGTAGGCGAGCCCCGGAAGGATGAGGTAGAAGGCTCTTCTGCGGGCTGGTTCCACTCGGGAAGTGTACACGCCGCGCTTCCCTCGGAAAAGAGGAACGCGGATCGTTGAATCGGCGCCTCGGATCCGGAGCGACGTATGTGCATGGAATACACGCGAGAATCCCTGGCATCGAGGTTGAGGCGGCGTTTCCGATGCGCCGCGTCCAAGGCCCCTCCATCCATCTGGGCGGCCTTGGGAGCCGTGGCAGGATTCTTCCCCTCCTGGCCTGATCCGGCCTTCGTCTTCCTTTTTTCGCTCTACGCGGGAGCCTCGGCTGTGCCGCTATACGAAGGTTGGCCTCCGCGCGCGGGCTTTCCCCCCGATAACCTTCCTGCAGTCCCAGACCGTAGTCGGACTCTATGGAAGAAAAGGGCAAGGGCCGCGCTCGCGTTTTCCTTCGGCCTCGCCCTCGGCGCCTCGGCCCGTCTCGGTGAAGCTGGCCTCAAGCCCCCGCCGGAGATTGGCCGATTCGGGGCTACCGGCTTCGCGGGAAGGCTTGCCGCCGACGCCCGGCGCACATCCTCCGGAAACACAGCACTCCTCGTAGAACTCGATTCCCTCTCCCTCAGCCTGCCAGGCTCGCGCCTCACCCTCTCCTGGCCTAGAAGCTCGCTCAGGCTCGACCTCGTCATCGGGGCGCAAGATTCGGCGCCGGGCGTCGGCGGCCTCGTCTCGGGACAGGCTGTACAGGCGGGCCGAGGGACGGGCCAGGTACGGCTTTCCCTCATCGATGCCCGGAAAGCCCTCGTATTCGTCCCCGGAAAGAGTTTCGCAGCGACAGAGCCGGAAAACCCCGCTACCCGTTTGAGGCGCGCTTTGAGAAAGGGCCTTTCCGTAGCCCTCCGCAGGGTGTCGGGCTCGAGCTTTCCACTCGCCCAAGCCCTCATCCTCGGGATAAAGGACGAGCTGGACGGAGAAGAGGCCGCCATCTTCAGGGACGCGGGATGCGCGCACATCCTCGCCCTTTCGGGCCAGCATCTCTCCATTCTCTTCTCCCTTTCCGCCCTTGTCGTGGACAGGGTGTTACGGCGCCCGCGCGCCGCTGGCTGGGCATCCCTGGTCATAGCCTTCGGCTTCACATGGATGGCTGGGCCGGGGCCTTCCCTCCTACGCGCCTGCGCGTCGACGGCCCTGGCTTTCGTCCTCGGGAAGGCAGACAGGCCCCAGAGCGGCATAGCCTCGCTCGCTACCGTTTTCTGCGCCTGCCTCGCCCTCAGGCCCGCCGATGCCCGGAGCCTTTCCTTCGCGTTGTCCTACGCGGCAATGCTGGGACTCATCCTCCTCGCACCGAGATGGGAGAATATCCTATGGAGGTTGCCGCCGCCGCTCGCCAAGGCTTTGGCTCCCTCCTTGGCCGCCCTCTGCGCCACGGCGCCCATAAGCCTCGGTGCCTTCGGCCGCCTGGCTCTCGGGGGCATCTTAGCCGCCACCACTTCCGGCCCGGTAATCCTCGTGTTCATGTGGTCCCTCCTGGCCTCCTGCGCCCTTGGCGCCATCCTGCCTTTCCTCGCTCCCGCCCTCGGACTCTGGCACCAGGCTCTCCACGCGGTTCTCATAGAGATCATGGAACTGGGCGCGAGCTGCCCGGCTATCGAGGCGCGGGGAGCTTCTGCGATGGCGATCGGCGCGGTCGTTGTCCTATCCGCCTGCTTCGTGTATGCTTGGCCCCATGTCGAATGGGCACTCGGCCCCCTCGGGCGGAAAGCCCGGACCCGGCCCGGCGGGAGGCCCCTCCGCGCTTTCCTACGATTCCCCCGCGTCCATACGCGAATTCCTGGAGGCCCGGGGCCTGGCCATGGCCAAGCGTTTCGGCCAGAACTTCCTCGTGGACAAGGGCGCGCGCGAGCGGCTCTTCAAGGCTATAGAAGCCGGAGCGGGTGAGCTAATCTGGGAGATCGGGCCTGGCCTGGGCTCGATAACCAGCCTCCTCCTCGAGGCAGGCCATCCCATCGTGGCTTTCGAGATAGACCACGGCTTTTCTCGGGCGCTGAAGGAGCTTTTCGGCGGTCGCGAGGGATTCAACCTCGTCGAAGGGGATTTCCTCAAGACATGGAAGGCCGAGGCCCATACCCGCCGCCCCTCGGTCATATTCGGCAACCTCCCCTACAACGCCGCCCTCGGCATCGTGGCCGACCTGCTGGAATGGGGGTGGACTCCGCCCCGCATGGTCTTCACCGTCCAGAAGGAGGCGGCGCGCCGCATGGCGGCGGTGCCGGGAACCAAGGACTATTCGGCCTTTTCCGTGCTGTGCGCTTCGGTTGCCAAGCCGCGTATCCTCTACGATCTCGGCCCCTCCGTGTTCTGGCCCCAGCCCAGGGTCGCCAGCTCTGTCGTCGCTCTCGAGCCCCGAGCCGAGCCCCTCCTCGCCCAGGACAGGCTCGGTTTTTCCCGCTTCGTGCGGAGCGCCTTTTCGTCCAGGCGTAAAACCCTCAGGAACAATCTCTCCCTCAACAAGGCCATCCCGCCCGAGGGCCTGGACGAGGCGCTCGGCGTTCTTGGCTACCCCCTCGACGTTCGCGCCGAGGTATTGGATCCCGAAAACCTGGCCCGCCTCTACAGCTCGATCTATTGTCGCGATCGCCCCCGATCTTTATGATAGGCCCATGCCCCGAGCCCTCAAGAGCGTTCCCGACGAAGAAGAAATAGACACTGTCCTCGAAGCCGATCTCGAGTTCTCGGGAAGCCTCTCCACGGACAAAGATCTCTTGGTGAAAGGCAGGCTGAAGGGGACAGTCAATTGCGGCGAGGAACTCTACATAGCCCCGGGCGCGATCGTGGACGCCGAGGTGCACGCGCGGAGCATCGTCGTCCGAGGCACCCTGTATGGAAGCGCCCTGGCTGCCGAAAGCATCCAGATGATGGCAGGTTCCTCGGGCTCTGCCCTGCTCGAAGCCCCCGAGATAGTCATAGACGAGCAGAGCTCCTTTTCGGGTACCACGACCATATCCAGGTGCGCCGATAATGCGTAAGCCGGCCCGTTTCTTCGCCCTCGCCATCCTCGCCCTCTGCTCGGTCCTCTACCCGACGCAAGGCGCTTACGCCCAGCCCTTCGTCTACGCCCTCTCCCCCGGCGGAACCATGCCTGGTTCGGAAATCCTCAAACTGACCAGCGCAGGGAGGCATGAGGAAGCCCGCGCCAAGGCTACCCAGCGCATAGCCGAGCAGCATGAGGACATAGACGCCTACGTGGGCCTTGCATGGAGCCTGGTGGCGCTCAAGCGCTACGCCGAGGCCGAAACCTGGGCGAGCCGGGGATACGCCATACGCAAGGATCCCCGCCTGGCCCAAGCCATCGGCGAAGCCTCCTACTACCTGGGCAAGAACGAAACGGCCCTGGAAATGCTCAAGGAATACATAGCCTCCTATCCCGAGGGCCAGAGGGCGGGGCTTTCCTTCTTCCTCTGCGGCGAGCTCTATATCCGCTCGGCCCGCTACATGCACGCCGACATAGCCTTTTCCGCAGCCGTCAGGCACAACCCGGGCAACCCGGCATGGTGGGCCAGGCTCGGCTGGGCGCGCGAAAACTGCAAGAAGTACTTCCAAGCCCTTGCCGCCTACGAGAGCGCCCTCTCCCTCAACCCTAACCTGGCCGACGCCGTAGAAGGCAAGCGCCGCATCCAGGAGCGCACCAGGGAATGACCCAGCTCCGCGTCGCCTTCCGCACACTGGGCTGCAAGCTGAACCAACTCGAGGGCGAGTCCATAGCCCAAGCTTTCCTGGACTCGGGCGCCCGCCTCGTCGACTTCGACGAAAAAGCCGAGCTCTACGTGCTCAATACGTGCACCGTGACGGGAAAGGCCGAGCAGAAGGCCAGGCGCTCCATGCGCCAGGCCGCCGCCCAGAACCCGGTTTCCGTCGTCCTGGTGACGGGCTGCTACGCCCAGATGGATCCCGAAGGCCTCTCTCTCGTGTCGCCCCGGACCATCGTCGTGCCCGGGGACGAAAAGACCTCCCTCCTCCGCCTGGCGGACTGGCTCTCGGACAACTGGCAAGGCCATGGCGACCTCTACGACGCCGTTCTCGAATGGGAGGTCGCGCGGCGTTCTCCAGGCGGGGCTGGCGAATCCGATCCCTTCGCCTTCCACCCGAGGAGCTTCGTCTACCACTCGCGCCCCTCCCTCAAGGTCCAGGACGGCTGCAACAACCGATGCGCCTACTGCCGGGTCTGCATAGCCCGCGGCCTTTCGAGATCTCTCGACCCGAGGATCGCCCTCGCGAGGGCCATCGAGCTGGAAGCCTCGGGCGGCAGGGAAGCCGTGCTGACAGGCGTGAACCTCTCCCAGTACCGCTGGGGCGAGATGCGCTTCCCGGGCCTCCTCGAGTTCTTGATAGCGAACACGGACAGTCTGCGATTCCGCATCTCGAGCTGGGAGCCCGATCAAGTGGACGAGGCCTTTCTCAGGGCCTTTTCGCTTCCCAGGATACAGCCCCACCTCCACCTCTCCCTCCAGTCCGGATGCGACGCCGAGCTCAGGCGCATGGGCCGGCCCTATACGGCCGCCGCCGTCGCTAAGGCAGTCCAGAGCCTACGCGATGCCAAGGACGATCCCTTCCTCGCCGCGGACATCATTTCGGGCTTCCCTGACCAGACCGATACCGAACATGCCCAGACCATGGAACTCCTGCACAGCCTGGATCTGGCGTGGATACACGCCTTCCCCTTCTCGGCCCGGCCCGGCACCAGGGCATTCGACATGAAGCCCAAGGTGCCCGAGCGCCTCGCCGGGGAGAGGGTGGCCGATCTCTGCGCACTCGCGGAAACGGGAAGGGCATCGTACATAAGCCGCTGGATGGGAAGGCGCGTCCCTGCCATCCTGGAAAAATCGAGCAACCGCCTCTCCGGGGATGAGGTATCCACATCGGGCCGAGGAAGCCAGGGGATACGGCACGCCGTATCCGCAAACTACCTCAAGCTCGGGATTTTGGGCGTTCCCGAAGATCGTGCCCCGGGTTCCGAGGTCATGGCGTTGATCCAGGGATCATCGGGCCGGGATGGCGTAGATGAAAGCCTGGATGCGGAAGCGGCCTGGATTTTCGGCTCGGAATGAAGGATATATCGCGGCTGGCCTTGATTTTCGGCCTTTCCGCGTTATGATTAGTCCTGCAAAAGTAAGGAGGCATCCATGAAAAAGAGTCGTATAGGTTTTGTAGCCGGCCTCGTGGCTCTGGCGATCTTCGCCGGATCCTGCGATGCCCTCTTCACGAACCAGTTCAAGGTTCTCGGCCTGGGCCAGGTGACCAGCGAAGTACTTTCCGACGCCGTTGTCAACGGCGACGTTTCAACGATCATCCAGCAATCCGGATTCGGCACAGGCACCATCTCCCCAAGCTTCATCGAAGCGGTGACCGCCAGCGCTGATACAACCCAGCAAGTACTCGATCTTCTCCAAGAGACCATCGACGACCCCGAGACTCCCCCCGAGCAAGCCGAGGCAGCCCAGGTGCTCGCCATCGAGATCCAGCTCGAGGCATCCGGAGCCAAGGCCTTCATAGACAACATCGTCAATGCCATAGCGAGCATTGATCTTCAGAATTTCGATATCTCCAATCCCGCATCGCTCAACACCCTCCTCAACGCCCTCTTCCCGCCCAAGAGCGTAAAAACGCTTCCTGAAGGCTGGACCCGGGACGAAATAGCCATCATCATAGACACGCTCATAGCTCTGGACGACGATATAGCCCAGCTCGTAGGACGCATGGTGGGACAAGCCTTCCTCAACCAGGGAGTGGACGCCGGCTGGCTCGCACAAGTGGGCACCCTGGTAACCGTGCTCAAACAGCTTACCCCTTCAGCCTTCTATCCGACCACGGGCTATGCCATTGCCGCCCTTATCGACGAGTTCGATCCCGATACGACGGATCCGTACATGTACATCAATATTCCCGACTCCCTGATGGACGACCTGGCGAACGATCCGGAACTCCAGGCCCTCTTCGCGGCGGCCGGGATGGATCTCCAGGCCATCATCCAGTCGTTTGGCGGCTGAGCCCTGGGCTCTTTGCCTGAATACAGGAGGAAAGTAAATGAAACGAACCATAAGCATCGCCCTCATCCTGCTGGCGCTCGGCGGCTTTGCCTTCGGGCAGACCGTCACGTCCATGCTCAGCCCCAAGACAGCCAAGGTCATGGGCATGGGCGGATCCTTCCGCGTCTTCTCCACGGGCTACGATTCATTCTTCGGCAACCCCGCCGGCTTCGCCACCCCGAAAGGCTCCCTCACCATAGCCGACCTGGCCACCTGGGCCTATTTCAAGCCCACGCCGGAGAATATCGATAAGGCCCTGGCCATAGCCAACGGCGAAACCACCGATTCGGAGACCGCTTCCTATATCAGCGACTGGACCATCAACAACGGCCTGGGCGTTGGGGCTTCTGCTGGCTTGGGCTGGGCGGGCAAGGGATTCGGCCTGGGCGTCAACCTCACCACGGACGAGGTGGCCTACGGCTCCTCCTTCCTCTCCGCCACCCTCAAGAGCCGCACCCAGGCCACTGCCGTGGCCGGGCTCGCGCTTCCCATCAAGCTCGGCCCTGTAAACTTCAGACTGGGAGCGGACGCCCGCGCCTACTATATGCTGGACTCCGAACCCTCCACCGGCTGGCCCTTCGCCCCCATAGCCGCCCAGATCATAGGCGGCGGGGACGCGGAAACCGCCATCAGGGACCTGGAAGTGACTGGGGGCTACGGATTCGCCTTCGACGCCGGAGCCACCATCGGCATAGGCCCACTCATGGTGGGCGCCATGCTCAAGGACTACGGGCTCGAGTACTACAGGGATACCACCACTCTCGGCGCCATCATGGACGAGCAGATGGTCCCCCTCGAGGGCACGGACGCCTATATAATCCTTCCCACCTTCCTCGTGGGCGCCGGGCTCCAGTTCAATCTGGGCAACTTCCTTGCCCCCTCCCTCTTCGTCGAGGCCGAGGATCCAATCGAGCTCTTCACCGAGGGCTTCGACGGCATCTGGACCAAGGTGCACGCCGGCGCCGAGGTGAAGCTGTTCAACTTCATCTCCGCCCGGGCCGGTATCAACAAGGGCTGGATCTCCGTCGGCGCCGGCGTCGACCTCCTCTTCCTCGAAGTGGACGCCGCCCTCTTCACCGAGGAAATGGGTCTGAACCCCGGGGACTTCGGCCGCACCGGCTTGGCCCTCCAGGTGGCCATCAGGCTGTAAAAAAGGATCAGCCGATCGGAGGCCGCCGTCCCGGAAGGGGGCGGCGGCCTCTTCTGTATACGGACAATCGAGCCGATATTGAGAGAGTATATCTTTGGCAAAACGTGCTGTCTTCGCGGCGATCTGCGCCCTCATCCTCTGTCCCGCGCTCTGGGCCCAGACACACCTGGCGGGCCTTGAACCCAAAAACGCCCGCACCATGGGCGCGGGCGGATCGTTCCGCGTATTCGCCCAAGGATACGAAACCTTTTCTGGAAACCCCGCGGGATTCGCAGGTCCGGCTTCCCTCACCCTCGGGGACATTTCGGCCTGGACATACTTCAAGCCCTATCCTTCCACCCTCCACCGAATAGCAAGCCTCGCCCAAGGAGAAACGGACGAGAATGCTTTCGCCTCGGCCATGGAAACCATGTTCTCAGACAACTTTGGGCTGGGAGGAGGCTTTTCCCTCGGCCTGGGCTGGGCGGGCAAGGGTTTCGGCCTGGGCATCCAGCTCAATTCCGAAGCCCTGGCGCGCGGATCTTTCTATTCCCAGTCGGCGCTCGAAGCCCAAAGCCAAGCCAACGCCCTCATCGGCCTGGCCTGGCCCGTGCAGCTGGGGGCCCTGCGCATACGTTTCGGCGCCGATATACGCGCCTTCTATCGCCTGGATTCCCGGGGCTCTTGGCCCTTCGCCGAGCTCGCCAAAGCCCTGTACTCCGGCACGGGCTTCGTAGAAGCCGTATCGCCCCGGGGCTTGCGCGGGGGCTACGGCATAGCCCTGGACTCGGGCGCCACCCTCGCCTGGGGCCCCGTATCGGCCGGCGTTATGATCAGGGACTACGGCTACAAGTTCGCCATGGGCGATTCCACCGTGGGCGAGGTGCTGGAAACCTCCACCCTCCCGGTGTTCGGGGACAGGCTGTACATGCTCGAGCCCACATACACGGCTGGGCTTTCCCTCCTTCTCGGGGAAAAGAATCCCATCAAAGCCCGCCTGAGCGTGGAAGCGGACGACCCCACCGACTTCTTCTCCATCCTCATGCAGGATCCGGCCCGGGCCTGGGATCTGGCGCACGCGGGAGTGGAGCTCGATGTGCTGAATTTCCTCTATCTCCGCGGAGGCAGGAACCGGGGCCTGCTTTCGATCGGGTTCGGCCTGGACTTGAGCCTCCTGGAGCTGGACGCCGCCCTTTTCGCCGAGCCCTGGAGCACGGGCGAACCCCGAGTGGGCATGGTTTTCCAGGCCGCCCTGAGGATATAGCTTATCGGTACGATTCTGGCCGGGGCTGAGCGAGAAAAGCCCCGAAAACATGAGGCGAAGGAGCTTTTTTTCTTGACAGGGGACCGGTCCTGCATAGACTTGAACCTGTAGTCTTCAAACCGGGAAAAACGGGACGCTGGAAAAAAATCTGAGCGCCCCTCGGCACCGAATCGAAGAAGGAGGCTGTATGAAAAAGCGCTTGGCATTGTTGGCCGTCGCGCTGATTCTCTGCGCCGGCATAGTAGCCGCGCAATCGGAGGAGACGGAGTTCGCCCTCTTCAAGCGCACTATCGCGCCTGTCATGCGCTGGGGCGAGAACGGAATCCTGACGGTTCCCAAGGCGACCACCCTGGGAAGGGGCAATTTCTTCATCGGGGCGATGGGCCAGCAAGCGGGCACCCTGGAGGGGCTAGATCTCTACCTCACCTCCCTCTCTCTGATGGCCGGAACCTCGGACGACGTGGAGTTCGGATACACAAGGCGCCAGCTGATCTGGGAAGATCTCTACTTCAGCAACCTGTCCATGGACACATTCCACCTCAAGGCGAGGTTCCTCAATTTCGCCGACTACTTCATTCCCCAGGCCTCGATCGGCGTGAACGCCGTATCCTTGGTGGATAACCAGTTCACCGACAGGAACGACATCCTCTTCAACCCCTACCTGGCAGTTACCGCCAACATCCCCATCTTCACGCCGAAGATCCTGCTTTCAGCCACAGCCGTGGCCGAAACCATCATGAACGAGAACGAGCTGGGTCTCTACCAGTTCTCGGGCGGCGTGGACTTGAACCTCTTCAACTTCCTCTACGGCTTCGCCGAGGTCCAGGGCTTCAATCCCAAGGCTGTCGTGGCCAGCCAGGTGGTGAACGCGGGCGTCAAGCTGAGGCTGGGCTTCCTCTCGGTAGGCCTAGGCATGTTCAACGTCAAGGTCAATCCGGGAGAGGGCGACACCATCGTCGACCAGTACGCCTCGTCCATTCTCGACTTGGCCAACGCCAACTACATGGCCACGGTGGCGATAGACATCAAGCTCGGCGGCAAGAAAGCCGCGGCCAAGAAATAAGGGGGACGCCATGAAAAAGAACAGAATACCTGCTGTCCTTATCGCGGTGTTCGCTATCCTCCTGCTCGGCTCCTGCGACATGATCAACAACTTCATAGCGAGCCGCATGCGAAACATCGCCGTTATCCAGATCTACAATTCCAACAGGGAAAAGACCAACAAGCTCCAGCCCAACGACACCCTCTATGTGGAAGTCCAGGGCCTGGCGCCTCTCGGGTACTATCAGATCGAAGCCCTCGATCCCGAAGGCAACGTGATCACCATGCTCACCGCCCAGGCGGACGAGAACGGAGTGATAGCGCCCTCGCCGCTCTGGTACGATGTAGGCTTTAAGAAAGTCTATGACGCAACCTGGAATAATAATGAAGGTCGCTGGTGGGCCGTGCTTCCCGATGACTCCGAACTCGGCCTGAACGCCTTCAATATCCACGTCGTCAGCCTCGATACGGGCGAAAAGGGTAGCAAGGCCCTTACGATGACGGACTTCAAGCTTCCCTTCTTCGTCGTCTTCAAGACGGACATCTCCCGGCCCCAGCCCATCGTCATGGCAAGCAAGAACGTGGATGGCGCGATCTATCTCGAGAACAGGTTCGACGCCGGGGATGAGCTCTGGATCCAGGTGGCCAATCTCGAGCCCCTGCTCGAGACGGACAATACCGCCACCACCACCATGACCGCCTACATCGTGCCCTTCGACGCCGCGGTGTACGAGAGCGGCTACAGCATCCTCTCCAACTTCGTGGCCAAGCAGACCTTCACGATCGACCAGCTGAGGGCAGGAGTTAAGTTCACCGCCGACAGCGAGACCTGGACAGGCCTCGGCCCGTGGACGACGATTCCTGTGGGAGCCCAGGGCAGGTCCTTCAGCGTTTTCATCGACGTGGACAACAACGGGGTCTTCGATATCCTCAAGGAAGGCACCAAGGACTTCTACCTGGATGGCGTCGATTCCAACGGCGTGGCTGGTTTCATCGTAACTAAGCCAACTCCTCCCGATCCTCCCGCTGGTATTAAAAGGTATGTCGCAGGCAATGTCGCTTCCGGCGGCGTCACCTGGGGGCATTTCTGGTTCGAGAACTGGCCCGACCACGACTACCGCGACGAGTTCTACTCCGACGGTTGGGACACCCAGTACGGCTGGGATTGGCAGTATAGCGGCTACGGGGTCAAGGCCCTCTGGAATCCCTATGTCTACAACGACATAGACAACGACCCGAACACCGACAACACCCTCTATTACGGGCGTTATGTCGACGTGTATGTGGTGGAGGCCTCGACCCTCGACCTGACCGGAGTGAACAATCTCGTTCCTGGAGGCGGAACGGTCAAGATGAACATGCCCGTCCAGTACGCCTGCACCAACGGAGCCAACCAGCAGACGATTTTCCGCGCTCCCATGCCTACCGGCCACTATGCGGTAGTCGTGGATATCAATATGGACGGAAAAGTGTCGGATGGCGACCTCGTCGATGTCCTCGACGAGAACGGAAACCCCAGAAAGGTCACTATCGGAGGCGTCGATTATCCTTCCGGCTTCTCGGTCATCAACCGCTGATGATCGACCGTCGATAGGCAATTCTTTCTGATTAGATTCGCCGCCCGCGCAGCCAGCGCGGGCGGTTTTGTTTTCCCCTTCCGATTGACAGGGGCTCGATTTATTGGGTACTGTTGACTCCCGCGGGCCGCTAGCTCAGTAGGTAGAGCAACGCCCTTTTAAGGCGTGGGTCACGTGTTCGAATCACGTGCGGCTCATCAGGGAACAGAACGGGGCACACCATGGAGGGTACTTCACCATCCTCCATGGAAACCGCCCTTGCGCTTCACTCTCGATTCACAACCCGGAACTCCAATCCTTACACAAGCTTAGTGACACTATCGATATACGAGCACCTCCGCGCCAGGACACGCTTCGTCAAGGGACTCCCGCGTTCCATGTCCCAGCCATGGAAAGCCCCGGGAATGGTGTCGACTGTGACCTCGCAACCCGATGCTTCCAGGCGCCGGGCGTAGGCCTGGCCTTCCGAAAAGAGGCTATCGATCTCGGCCAGTTCGATATAGGCGGGAGGCAGGCCGCCCAGATTCTCGGCCTGGAGGGGGGAGGCGTAGCCTGGCATGCCGAAATCCCCGTTGCGCATGTAGAGCTCCCACATCCTTCGGTTGGCGGATGCGGGCCATAGCCCCTCGCTGTAGGTTTTTAGGCTTTCCCCTGTCTGGGACGAGTCCGTCACGGGGTAGACGAGCATCTGGGATCGGATCTCCGGTCCTCCGCGGTCCTTCGCCATGAGGGTAACAGCCGCCGCGAGACAGCCGCCTGCGCTTTCTCCGTAGAGGATGATCCGAGCGGGGTCTATGCCTAGGGTTTCCGCATTTTGGACTGCCCAGAGGAGGCTCGCGTAGCAGTCCTCCGCGGGAGCGGAGAAGGGAAAGTCTATGGCGAGGCGGTATTCCGGGAGGATGACCGTGGCTCCAGCGCCCAGGGCGAAGGCCGCGGCGTTCCCGAGCATGAGGGTCTGGGTGGGAAAGACGAAGCCGCCTCCATGGAAATACAGGATCCCCGGCGCGTCGCGGACGGGGGGATCGGGCTCGATGACGACGCAGGCCAGCCGCGCGTCTCGATAGCCCGGGATGCTTGTTCTTGTAAGCCGCGTTCCGCGTGGGGCGGCGAAAAGCCGCGCATCCAGGCGGATGAGAGCCCCCAGGGCGCGAACGATGAAGCCGTCGAGCTTCAGGCGTCCGAGGTCGATCGCGGGGGCCACGAGTTCAGGGCTGACAGGATACTTCCACATGTATGTTCTCCCGTTCTCCGCTTCGGTTATCGCGCCGCCACGGACGCCATACGAGCCCGGTTGCTGTCTTGCTTTTTCCTTCCGGGAGGTATAGTATGCGCCCATAATACTCAGGCGTAAAACAAAAAGTGGAGGAAGCATGAAACGCGCTTTTGCCGTGGCGGCGCTCCTGTTTCTAGCCTTGGTCTCTCTTTCTGCCCATGTCATGGAGTACAAGGTTGTCGCGTTTACCACAACCACATCGGTGAGCACTCTGCAGATCGCCCTCAACCAGCTGGGGGCCGAAGGCTGGGTCCTGGTTACGGCGTACTCAGGCCCGAACAATGCCATCTACTACGTGTTTTCCCGCGAAAAGCCGCAACCGAGTCTCTCCAGCCTCCCGGCGCCCATGGGCACAGCGCTTCCATCGGCCCCATGATCTAGAGAGGCGAAACGATTCCCCTCCCATCGAATGGGAAGTCGCTCCGACCAAGGTCCTTCATTGGGCGGAAGCCGATCCTGTTTCAGATGCCCGGAGTCGTGTAGTCGATCATTTTCAAGTAGGCTTGCTTGCAGGTTTCGAAATCTTTCTTGCGTATCGATTCGTATATGATCCTGTGCTGGGCGCACGCCCGCTTCAGGAGATCGTGTCTGTCGTTGCTCCAATCCATGCGCTTGCTGACGATCATCCGCACATAGCGGGAAATGGGCTCTTTGGCTACCTCGAAAGAATAATGATAGAGAGTGTTCTTCGAGAGGCGAACGATCTCCTTATGGAAATCGATATCGCGCTGGACAAGTTCCTCGAGCGTCCCGGAATCGAGCCTCTCATCCCTGAATATCCTGGAACAGACTTCGTCGTACTCGTCGCAGAAGCGCTCGAGGCCATCGAGTTCCTCCGGAGTAGCGCGTTCCATGGCGAGCCGCGCGCTGTCGATTTCGAGAGCCTTGCGGAATTCGCAAACATTATCGATCATCTCAGGCTTCAGATAGAAATCCGACACCTCGCCTATGTAGGTCGCGAAGTCGAAATTCCTCACGAAAGTGCCCTCTCCTACCCTCGTTTCCAAGATGCCTTGGGCATTGAGCTTTTGCAGAGCCATGCGCAGGGTTAGCCGATTGACTCCAAAGCTTTCGGCGAGTTCGCTTTCCGAAGGGAGGCGCTCCCCGGCTTTCCATTCTCCTTCCTTGATGGCGCCCTTGATGGCATCGACTATTTCCTCGGGCAGGGATGTCTTCTTGATCTTCATGAGTTCCTCGGTTCCGCGGTGCTACCCGGGTTTATATTATTCCTATTACATTGTCCACAAAGGCGGGAATGGCGTCAATGCGGCCATCGTAGCCTGGCCTGAGGCGCAATAGGCTCGGTCGAGGCGTAATTTGACAAACGGGCGGTTTTGCGCGAGTGTTAAGCCATGAACAGGCGCGCTCCGGCGTATGGAGGCAGGCCTAAAGCGAGACGGCTAGCCCTCCTCTTCCTCCTCTTAGCCGGAGGTGCTTCTGTCTATTCCTTCGATGTTTCTCTGCCCGATGCTATTCCAGCCTACAAGG
>DATCUA010000265.1:0-3047 GCA_036567645.1 Rectinemataceae bacterium
GCCCCCAATAGCCCCAGTCTCGCTCCCTTCAGGAAGGAGTAGGCGAACATGGCCGAAGCCGAAGTCTCCAGGTAATTCCCTGTCTCTGCCGGCCTGTCCATCACCTGCCACCAGAGCCCGCATTCGCCCTGGGCCTTGAGAACCGAGGCGGCGAGGTCCATGAACATCGAGCCTATATCCACGCGCCGGGGGTGGTCGGGCGATAAGAATTCCAGGATGTCTACGAGGGCCATGGCTAGCCAGCCAAGTGCCCTGCCCCACACGTGGGGGGAGAGACCGGTGTCCGGATCGGCCCAGGGCATGGCTCCGGACTCGTCCCAGGCGTGCCGGTACAGGCCGGTTTCGGGCAAGCGCATGAAATCCCTGGCCTTGAGGAGCTGGGCGCAGACATCCGCCACCCAGTCGGGCCTGCCGAAAGCCAAGCCGCAGGCGGCGAGGAAGGGCCCTCCCATGTAGAGCCCGTCGAGCCACACCTGGTTGGGGTAGATTCTCTTGTGCCAGAATGAACCCGTCGGAGTCCGGGGATGGAGTTCGAGCTGGCCGAGGAGGGTCTGGATAGCGTGGCGGTATGCTGGCAAACCCGTCGCTTTCCACAGCTCGAGGAGAATCTTGCCCGAGTTTATCTGGTCTATGTTGAACTCGTCGCGGCTGTAGCCCGAGATGGAACCGTCGGGAGCCACGAGGGCGTCGATCCGGGCGCGGACTTCGTCGTTCCATCTGCCCTGGAATATGGCGGAGGAGGCGCGCCATACAGCAAGAAGGATGAGTCCATTCTCGTAGTTCCAGCGGACCGTGTCCGGCCTGCAGTCGGCGAGGGCGGCTTCGATCGCTTTTCCCAGGATCTCGCGCCTCGAAGCGATCGAGTCCGCAGTGTCGGTCATTGTATCGGCGCCCATATGTTCCGTCCTTTCTCTCCGGCCTATGGCTGTTGGGTCGCTGGTGCGCGCCTCTGCCATTCGCATCGGCTACTCGCCTCGGCCGCACGTCCGCCCTCGGCTCGCGTATTTGAAAAAGGGCCCCGAAGCGCGCTCCGGGGCCCCGAGTCCGGCGCCATGGCGCCGCGTTCACGAGATCACTTCAAGTACCCGGCATCATCCATCTGAGCCTTGGCCGCCTTTTCCCAGGCGGCGGCACCGAGCTTGTCCATCTGGGCAATGAAATCTGCGTAGGTTTCCTTGGTCAGAGGCTTCTTGCCCAGGACGAACTCTTGCACGCCCTGGTTGATGTAGCGTTTGAGGTCGGCGTTGTTGGGCGAGGGGGCTATGGTTCCAGCTCCGGTGACGTTGACCCAGGGATAGGACTGGAAGGGCTTGAGGTAGAGCATGGGCCCCATCCTGCGGCCGTTGATCGTGGTGAAGTACGGATAGCGGGCGTTCAGCTCCAGGGGCGAGTTGTAGAAGACCATGTTGCGGAGCTGGGTGACTGTCTGGCCCTTGGGGGAGGAGAACTTGGTGTCGGCGGGCACGTTCTTGTCGGTGATGTCTCCGTTTGCGTCTACGGAATAGTTGACGCCTTCGACGCCCCAGCCGATGAGCTTGTAGCCTTCGTCCGTGGCCATCCAATCCAGGAACTTGGCTATGGCTTCCTTCTTGCCCGCCTTGGCTGCCTTGGCGGACACGGCGTAGATACGGTAGTTGGCGTCCATGATGCCTGTGGCGGAGAGGCCCTTCGGACCCTTGGGCGGGGGGAGGGGGGCCCATTCGCCGTTCGGGAAGTTCTTGTCGAAGGGGGCGTAGTTGGCGGCGGCGGCCAGGGCCGCGAACTGCTCGCGCATCACGCCGAACTTGCCCTGCTTCCAGGCGGCGCGGAAATCGTCCTTCTTGAGCGAAGGCCAGTCCGGATCGATGACCTTGGTGTCCACCAGTTTCTTTACGAACTGGAGGGCTTCGAAGAACTCCGGCTTCTTGACGTTGAGGCCGAAGTTGGCCTCCGTCATGTTCCAGGTGCCGGCCACGCCGAAGGCGCCCATCAGGGGCTCGAAGCGGCGACCCAGGTATTGCTCCTGGTCGAAGTGCTCCACAAAGGCGCCGAATCCGTAGGTGTCGTCCTTGCCGTTCCCGTCAGGATCCTTGTAGGTGAAGGCGTAGAGAACATCGTATAGCTCGTCGAGAGTGGTGGGCATTTTAAGGCCGAGCTTGGCGAGCCAGTCCTTGCGGATCACCAGGCCTTCGTTCTTCTGGAGAGAACCCGGGAAGGCCAGTCCGTAGCTCTTGCCCTTGATGGTCGAGAATGCCCTGGATTCTTCGTCGAAATAGTTCTGGGCGCGGTTGGGCATGAGGGGGTACATGTCGTCCACCGGGGCGACCAGCCCTTGCTTGATGAGCGTCTGCCAAGGATCGCGGCGCACCATGAAGAGGTCGGGCAGCTGGTTGGCTGCAGCGGCGGCGAGGATCTTCACGTCCTGGTCGTTCTCGTTGGAGGGCTCGGCCGTGATCTTGAGCTCAATGCCCAGCTTCTCCCTCAGGATCTTGTAGACCACCCAGTCGTCGGGCGGGGGGCCCGCCTCGGTGATGGCCGCTCCATACCACATCTCTATGGTGACGGGCTTCTTGTCCTGTGCGAAGGCGGAAAACGCCAGCCCGAATGCCAGGACCAGCGCAACCGCGGCGGCGATGCTTCGCTTCATATGAACCTCCTCTATCAATCCTCAAGGGGATCGAATATCCCCGCTTTGCCTATACTGAAAACCTATCAACCCTTGACGCTCCCCAGCATGGTTCCCTTTACGAAATACTTCTGGATGAATGGATAGGCCGCGAGCATGGGTATGGCGGCAAGGAATACCGAGGCCGCCTTGATGGCCGCTATCGGCGCTTCGCCGAAGGCGTTCACTTCCACGTATTCGTTCATGCCCGAAGACAGGAGGATGTTCCTCAGGAGTATCGGCAGGGGCTGGAGCTTGCTGTCGTTGATGTAGAGCATGGCATTGAAGAAGTCGTTCCAGAAATGGACTCCGTAGTAGAGCCCTATGGTGAGGAGGATGGGCTTGGACAGGGGGAGGATTATCTTCATCAGCACGGTGAACTCGGAAGCACCGTCTATTCGGG